>JBOGRG010000117.1:0-13256 GCA_050749365.1 Nitrosopumilaceae archaeon | reverse complement strand
AATTAACGGTAATGCCATAATTTACGGAAGTGATCCTGCTCCAAGCAATGATCCTTTGGTCACAATTTATCTACAAAAGCCGTCAGGTGAGAAGGCTTTGCTTACAAAAGATCTTGTAACTCATGGTAATGGTGAGTTTGATTTTTCTTTTCCAATAACAGAAGGATTTGAGATAGGTAAGTATACTTTCACACTGCAGTTTACCAAAGGAGACTTTCAAAGCGAACCAAATGAAGAACAATCTCCATTTTATGTTGCAAGAAAAAGTGAATTTTTGATTTCAGCAGAAGGACGGGATTTTCCTGTATACGTTGAAAGTATAGAATTTGAGATATCAAACATGGCCTTTGATAAAGAATCTAAAAGCTTGACTTTTGATGCAAAAAGAATTCCAGCCAAATATGCACACGATGATTATCTACAGTTTCAGAATAAAGTAGGCATGATTATCAAGAGGCCGTTAATTGATGCGCCATTTTCTACATTGGTTGATGGAAAAGAAAGCTATTTTGATCCTTATGAAACAAGAATCGATGAAGAATTTTCCAAATTACAAGTTTATGTTGTAGACATTAAAGACACCGGCAAAGTTTCCGTTGTTGGAACCTATGCCGTGCCAGAGTTTGGTGCGTTGGCATTTATGATTCTGTTAGTTGCTGTTTCAGCAATACTTCTAATCAGTAAATTCATTTATGTTTCCATAAACGGAACCAAAGTGAATTCAATTTAGTAGTGAATCCCCCGATTCGCTTCTAATCAACAAAATAAATGAAAACCTCTCAAATTCAATTTACAAAAATCCTAAATTTGTTCGCCTTTCAGCTGAAATCTGATGACAGTCGAGTTTTCAGTTACTCCATCACTTGACACTTCCTGCTAAATGTCCTAAATAATGAACAAGCAAAACTTTTATTGTGTAGCGATCATGAATTAAAAGTACACGTCTAGCTGATTTTATCTTTGTTGAGTTAAAGTTAGTAAAAATATTTTAACAACGAATAAAAAGGTCATTTGTTATTCCTATATATGCAGGCAAAGTACATTTTTGTAACCGGCGGTGTAATGTCTGGGCTTGGTAAGGGCGTTGTAACCTCATCTATTGCAAAGTTACTACAACTATCAAACCAAAAAGTTTCTTGTGTAAAGATAGATCCGTATCTAAACTATGATGCTGGAACGATGAATCCAATTGCACATGGCGAAGTTTTTGTGACAGAAGACGGAGGCGAGTGTGACATGGACATTGGAAACTATGAGAGATTCTTAAACCAAGACATTCCAAAATCACATAATATTACTACTGCACAAATATATTCAAGCGTAATAGAGGCTGAAAGACGCGGAGAATATCTTGGTGCCTGTGTTCAGATAATTCCACACGTAACAGATGCCATTAAAGACAGGATTAGAAAGATTGCTGAAAAAGAAAACCTAGATATTCTAGTCGTTGAATGTGGCGGGACCGTTGGAGACATAGAAAGTCTACCATTTTTGGAAGCACTAAGACAAATCAGACTTGAGGATGGACCTGAAAACGTTATTTTTGTTCATGTAACGTTGGCACCATCACTTGATGTAGTAGGGGAACAAAAGACAAAGCCCACACAGCATAGTGTCCAAGAGCTACGTAGGATTGGCATACAACCTGACCTTTTGGCAGTAAGATGCACTAGTCCACTTGAAATGGCAGCCAAGAAAAAGATATCACTCTTTTCTAACGTTTCTGTAAAAGACGTGTTTTCATGCCATGACGCAGAATCTATACTAATGGTACCACAGATATTATATGATCAAGGAATTGTTGATGTAATCTTTAAAAAATTTGCCAAAGTTGGTTTGGTAAATTCTTCTGCAAACTGGGATAGATGGAATGCAATTGTAAATTCTTTCGCAACCGCCAATGATACTGTAAAAATAGCCATGGTTGGAAAATATGTAACGCTTACAGATAGTTATGTGAGTGTAAACCATGCCTTAAAGCATGCAAGTGCAAAGATTGGAAAAAATGTTGCAATAGACTGGATTGACTCTGAAGAGCTAAACGGAAACATCGACAAGCTTTCTTTATATCAAGGGATCATTGTCCCAGGAGGATTTGGTGAAAGAGGGTCAGAAGGAATTATAAAAACGGCAAACTATGCAAGAGAAAAAAATATTCCGTACCTTGGAATTTGTTTTGGTTTCCAGCTTGCTGCAGTTGCATTCGGTAGATATGTTTGCGATTTATCTAATGCAAACTCTACTGAGCTTACCCCTAACACTGAAAACCCCGTGATTGATCTCTTGCCAGAACAAAAATCAGTTGCAAATCTAGGCGGCTCTCTAAGGCTTGGTGCAAACGAGATCAAAATAGAAGACAGTACTCTTGCATTCAAACTTTACAAATCAAATGTCATAAGAAGACGACACAGACACAGATACGAGTTTAATCAGAAGTATCTTGATTTGTTTACACAAAAAGGGATGGTCTTCTCAGGACATAGTGACAGCAAAAAAAGAATGGAGATACTTGAGATTCCAACACACAGATTCTATCTTGGAGTGCAGTTCCATCCAGAGTTTAATAGCAGACCGGGTTTCCCTGAAATCTCATTTGAAGCTTTTGTCACAGCTGCCTCGCAGGCCTAGCTATTTTGGGATCTCATATATTCTCTGTCTTGTGTCTCGAAGTGAGACTCTCTTTTTTACATAGCCCTTCTCGAGCAGATGACGCAGAGCCAGCCTTACTGTCCTGTCTGGCAAAAGCGTCTTTTCTGCTAGCTGTTTTTGTGTGAGGGAGCCTTCGTATTCCAGTGTTTTTAACAATAGTTTAGAGCTTGGAGGCATATTCAGAAGATCCTCGGCGAGCTTTACCTTCTTTGTAAGTGCAGAAACTGCAGTAGAGTCCTTTTTCATTCTGATAATATTTGCAGGCTGAGCAAACTTGGTGCATGCTACAAGATTATCCACTTTAAAGCGATCCTTGCCATCAAGTATTACTTCACAACGAATCTTGGAAGAAATATTATCTATCTCAATGAGGCTGTCTTCGGATACAACAAGCGGTCTCCTTGTAGTATCAAGTGAGTTGACAGAAACAATTCCAAAGACTTTGGAATCCTGAAAAATCACAGGACCACCGGCTGACATCGAGTATGCGGACGAGCCTATCGGCGTTGATATTATTACGCCATCGCTGCTATCATGCCAGACCTCTTCACCATTTACACGCAAAACATGTTCCATAAGCACAGCACTTTTTGATGGAAATATTGCAATATCGTTAAGTGCAGGATAAAGACTTTTTCCATCAGTCTTGATTGAGATACGTGGAACATTTTCTATAGTATACTCCTTGGTTTTGAGCCTGTTCACATATGATGGGAATTCCTTCAAATCGATTTGAGCTAAAAAACCACTTGACTCAGATTCGTTTATTCCAAGGATTGGAATTTGCGAATCCAAAACTTTATGAAAATAATTTCGTACTCCTCTATCACCTCCCATAACTATTACACAATCAACGTCTTTGAGTATTGGTTTATTTCCAAGAACATACGAATCTATACCATGAACCAGTAAAGATGCTCTTAGAGATTTTACAGCGTGTTCATTTTGTTCTGGATTTGATATAGCAATGCGCACAAACCAAATCAGGCCCTTGTGCAATAAAAGCCTAGACCTGGGCGAACTTTACCAGATTGTACAGGTAGGAGGCATTTGTCTCAATTGCACCTCGTTGTGGAACCTTTGCCAATCCAGTTTCTTTGGTCTCAAGTGCAGCCTGTGCAGCGCCTACTGCAAAACACATTGCCCAAAAAAAATCCCTTTCTTTTAGATATGTGCATGCAAAGGCTGCACAAAAAATATCACCGACTCCTGTAGTATCAGCAACTTCAATGTTTGGTATAGTTAGAAAGTACAATCTATCTTTAACAAGCACCATGATTTCACGCTTATTTGTTAGAAGAACATGTTCAACACCCTTCTTCTGTAAGCTTAGCATAGCATCTCTACCACTTTGACCGGTAAGAGAATATGCTTCTTCTGGATCCATTTTGATTGTCGATATTTTTGAAAGGTTTAGCTCGGTCTTTTCAAGATAGATCTTGTTTTCTTTATCTACTCTGCGCAAGAATCCTTGTGGATCCAGCAGAACAAATTTTGAATCGTTTTTTATTTTTTCAAGTGTTTCGTGTGATATTTCGTCAAAAACTGGACTTACAATATGGCCATCAGCGTTTGATTTTTCGAATTCAATTTGATCACATTTTGTTTTTAGATACAGATTTCTATTGGTGTCTGAAATTTCAAGCAAAAATCTTGTGGTAGGATTTGTTGTAATTGAGCTTTGTTTAATAAAGATCTTGTTTTTTTCAAGCAAGTCCCTATATGCAAAGTCTTGCCCTATCTTGGTGTGAAACTCGACATCAAATCTTAGGTTCCTTGCTGTAAGACCACAATAACATGCAGGACCACCAGCTGTTTCGATGACAATGCCATTTCTTGAGATTGCGTCCATCGTACAGTGCGAAAATATGTCAATCTTCATCTGGCATATTGCCAAGTGAGTGTCATTTAGTCCTTTTTTGATCTTTTCTTCTCAAGACATGTAAAACATAGTATCTGGCCCTTCTCTATAGTTAGCTCAACGTTTGAGGAAAGGCATACATGGCATAAACCACGCATGATGCCAATTAATCAAGACTCCCATAAATTCTTTGAAAAATCAGATGTTAATGATTTACACTGCCAATGACAGTTGTGCCTGTACTTTCATCCTGATTATTTTTGACAATATCTTGCTGAAACATTCTAACTAGCAAATTGTTTTAGAACCAATATAAGGAAGCACTATGCAGGGTATCTATGCCGTTAAAACGCGCAAGCCGTGGACGAAAGAAGGGTGGAAAGGGTTCCTCTGATAGAATACAGTGCACAAACTGTGGTGCTACAGTTCCTCGCGATAAGGCAAAAAAAGTCACATCAAGGCTAAATCTTGTAGAACACACACTAGCAAAGGAGCTTAGAGCACAAGGTGCATACATTGCAGCACCTACTGTTCTAAAATGGTACTGCATATCATGTGCGATACATTTTGGCATACTAAAGATTAGATCTGCGGAGTCTAGAAGAAATACAGGCAGATTACGATAATCAAATGGCACGTGAAGTTGCAACTATTCTTTGAATCAAAGTTATTCCGGCAAGGATAGCTACAATAATCACTGCATAATTTAGAAATCCCGCCATTCCTATTATAGCTATAACAAGTAATCGTTCAGCTCTTTCACCTATTCCAATTCCTTGAAGCTGGACTCCAAGCGATTCTGCCCTTGCCCTAGTATAACTTACTAGAAGCGATAATGTAATTGCCAGTAAAACAACATATCCTTCTGCATATCCACCAATCATTATACCAAGAAATATGGCAACCTCAGCAATCTTATCAAAAACAGAATCCAAAAAGGCTCCCTTTTTTGAGATCTTTTTTGTTATCCGTGCTACCTGACCATCTACAATATCAAAAAATCCAGAAACCAAAAGCAGTATGCCTCCTATTATAAATGCAAACTCAAAATGCAAAGCATACATTATTGCTGATACAAAGGCAAATGCCAACCCAACTCCAGTCCAGAAATTTGCAGATAGTCCTGTTGCTGCAAATACCACACCGATTTTTTGCAGTACAGGTTTTAGACCTTCTCTGAAATTATTAAGCATCTAGTAACAACCAATTTTGCAAGTATATATAATATCGAGTTTAATTTCCCACATGGGCATTATAGCAAAGGGAGCTAAGTGTAATGTCAGTGGTTGTGACAAGGATGGAGTCCGTTCACTCACTACGCCAAAGGTTGAAAGAACAGGCCTTAACATTTCTAGCAGTTCAAAAAAAACTGTCTTGTGTAAAGAACATTATAAAGAATGGAAAAAGGCGACAAAGCAAGATAGAGAAGTTGAAAGAGCCAGATTTGACAGGTTTTAGCGTCTTTTGTTAAAATAGATTTTAGCTAAATCGTTATAGTATTTGTCCAGTTTTTTGTACAATCGTTTTGGTTTACGTGGTTTTTCTTGGCTTAGTGCATAGAGACACAAGATAGGAAATGCGATTGTTGCATCTGCATACACAGTAATGACACCTTCGTGTGAGTCTTTTATCTTGCCCCAGCTCTTGCCCTCTTGGAGTGTGGCCCCAGATAGTCCTCCAGTATCTGGTCTTGCATCCGTGATTTGTATGATATAATTTTGACCACCATGTCCTAGCCCAAGGATTTGATCTAAAAGTGGGCCTGTCTGTTGCGCAGTGTTTTTGGGAACTCCTCCCCCCAGCTCTATTATTCCAGATTTTGTTGAATTATAGACAATGGCTGCTTGTTCTATTATTTCACGAATAAAATCAAGATTGTATCTCTCATCTTTCAACCTGAGTGGCACCAGATCAAGTGCAAGTGATGAATCCTTTAAAGTTGAGATATACACAGGAACATCATACTCGTAAGCTGCTATAACAAAACTTTTTTCAGGATACAATGCTTTTTCTCTAGAATGTTTTCCAAGTAAGTTACAAAATTCTGCAGTAGTAAATGGTTTGTTAATAAGCTCGTGGTTACATATTTTCTGGACAATCTTGTCTTGGGCCATAAGAGTTTGTTCTCCTCTGATGAATACATCTCTGATTCTGACAATGTCTTTTTCGTAAAGTATCATGTCATCAACATCAAAATGACCTTGTTTTACTGGCAAGCCCCATGCAAAGTGTTCCTCATGATATACGTTTGCACCGGTAGAAATTATCCAATCCACAAATCCTCTTTCTATAAGAGATTTAAAGAGGCCTCCAAATCCTACAGGAGTCATCGCTCCAGAAACAGTAAGGCAAATTGTTGCGTCGTCTTCAATCATTCTACAGTAAAGCTTTGCTGCCTCCCCAAGCTGTCTTGCATTATAGCCAGAACTTGCATAAATTTCCACAAGATCGGAAATTCCCATTGTTGGATCTATTTTAAGGTGCGGTATGTTCTTGCCATGGAAATGATGATGATCCACAACAAATAACTATTCACAGACTAGATAATATTTACTAATTGAGATAAAATTTCAAATAAAATGCAGATTTGAAAAAACAATCCATAACATTTAATTCGATAGCTAAAACACAGACAAAATATGCGCATACTTCAGCTTCATTGTGATACAATAGAGTTCACTCCTACAAAAAAGGAGATAAAATCTGCTGAAGAGACAGAACCGTCAACGAAAAGGCTTGACGAAGTGGTTGTGGCTTTTATAGCAGTAGAAGAAGGGGATAATTCTGATGTAGCAAAAAAAGCCGTTTCAGAGATCAAAGAATCCATGAAAAAAATAGGCTGTAACAGACTGCTTTTGTATCCCTATGCTCATCTTAGCTCAAAACTTGCATCTCCAAGCTCTGCTCTTTCAGTTTTAAAAGAGATGGAGTCCCTTGCAAAGGATCTGGAGGTTTCAAGGGCTCCATTTGGCTGGACAAAATCCTACAAGATCCAAGTCAAAGGACACCCATTGGCTGAGAATTCAAAAATCATAACAGCCGAAGATAAGGTTGAGACTACGTCAGATGCAGTAAAAGCCGAATCAAAGATAGAGTCATTCTGGCATATCATGTCACCTGATGGAAAAATGCATAAAGTTGACAAGTTTAACTTTTCAAAATATCCAAACCTCGAAGTTTTAGCAAAATACGAGACTGCAAAAAAAAGATCTGTAGATGAACCGTCACCACATGTAAAATTAATGAAAAAAATGGCAATTGCAGATTATGAACCTGCGTCTGATTCTGGCAACATGAGATTTTTCCCAAATGGAAGACTAATCAAATCTTTGATAGAAAGATACGTCTCCGATAAAATTATAGAATATGGAGGAATTGAGGTTGAGACCCCCATAATGTACGACTCTCACCACCCTAGCATGGAAAGTTATTTTCACAGATTTCCTGCAAGGCAATACAACATAAATTCTGATGGAAAACAGCTTTTTTTGAGATTTGCAGCTTGTTTTGGTCAGTTCTTGATGGCAAAGGATTTTCAACTATCATACAAAAATTTACCGCTAAGACTGTATGAGATGACAAGATATAGTTTCAGAAAAGAGCAATCAGGCGAACTTGTAGGGCTAAGAAGACTGCGTGCCTTTACCATGCCAGACTGTCACGCCATGTGCAAAGACATGGAACAAGCCAAAGAAGAATTTCGTAAGAGGTATGATCTATCCAGAGAAGTTATCAAGGAACTTGGGATCGATGAAACCGATTATGAGATGGCGATTAGATTTACCGAAGACTTTTACAATCAAAACAAATCTTTGATTGAAGAACTTGTCAAAAAGAATGGTAAACCAGTGCTTGTTGAAATGTGGAAGGAAAGATTCTTTTACTTTGTTTTAAAGTGGGAATTTAATTTTGTAGATAACCTTGGAAAAGCTTCTGCAATGTCTACAGACCAAATCGATGTTGAAAACGGTAAAAGATACAACATTGAGTACATTGACGAAAACAACAAACCACAAAATCCTATCATATTACACAATTCGCCTAGTGGCGCAATAGAAAGGGTGATCTATGCTTTGCTTGAAAAAGCGGCAAAAGACACAAAAGAAGGTAGAAAACCCCAGTTTCCCTTATGGCTTGCACCAACCCAAGTCAGGATAATACCTGTCAAGCCAGAATATCTTGGTTATTGTGAAAAGCTTGCAAAAAAAATATCTGATTTTGATATTAGAATTGATATTGATGATAGAAATGAAAGCGTGGGTAAAAGTATTCGAGATGCAGAGATGGAATGGATAAGGTACATACTAGTAGTTGGAGAAAAAGAATTTAATGCTACAAAACTAAGTATTAGAGATAGAAAATCAGGCAATATTAAAGAACTTTCAGTTGAGGACCTAGTCAAAGAGATAAATGACGAAACTAAAAACAAACCATTTTCAAAACTAAACATGGATAGGCATCTTTCTAAAAGGCCACAAATTATGGTTTAAAAATTAGTTTTTTATGAAGCGTCAAGATCTTTTGGCACAATCTCTAACGATTTGTTAAAACATTCTATTGCTTCGTCGTATCTTCCAAGACTACGAAGCACGACTCCTTTTTGATTCAATATATGTGGATTTGTTGGTTCTATCGCTAGTGCCTTTTCAAAACATTCCAATGCAGCATCGTATTTACCATCATTTAGAAGAGATTTTCCTTTTTCTATCAAATCTTGTATTTCTGTGGTCATACATATTATTTGAGATTCTTGCTTAAGTGATTTTTTTTAACTAGAAGCCTCATTGTTTGGCTCTGCGGAGACATTTTCAGTCGACTTTGTTCTGACTTTAGAAGAAGTTATCATCAATCCGTCAACTCCCTTAAACCCGCCTTTTATCTTCATACCATGTTCACCGATAACATATTCGTTTATGTTCATATCATGCTTGGTTTCACGCATCTTCATTACGGCAACACATCTCCTAATTACACCGTCCACTTCTACATATCGCAGCATGATTATACTGTCTGCCATAAATTCCTCGACGCCAAAGCCAAGGTCATAGACGTTAAGAGGAAGCTCTGTTACCAAAATTACTGTAATATTATAGGCCTTTGTGATTGAATCTATCATTTTTAGTAAAATTCTTACTTCTTGCCTTCCTTTGAGATCGCCAGCTAGAGTTGAAACTGAATCTATAACTAATAATGATGGTTTGACTTTGTTGATATCTCTTTCAATATCAGATACAAGCATAGCAATACCCGATTCTAAAATAGGAAAAAACTCTGAAATTATCAGTTTGCCTTCTGATTCAAGTTTTTTGAAATCTAACCCAAATTTCATTGCGTTGTCAATGAAATGTTCTTTCTTTTCAAAAAAACCGCAGTAAAGGCTTTTTCCAAATTGTGCATTTGAATTTATTAGATGGGATACAAACAGTGTCTTTCCACTGCCAGCATTACCAGCAAGTAATACGATACTACCGACAGGTATTCCACCGTCAATTAGTTTGTCAAAACCAGATATGCCTGTAGGCATTCGAAGTACCATATTATACACGTTTCAAGTTTAACTAGTTAATATCTTTTTGATGATTTGGATTTTGCAATTTCAAGGTATTTTTTATAATTCTTATAGATTACCACAGTAACACAATAAACGTAATTTTTTTATGAAAAAGATTTGCCTTGTTCTGATATTTTCTAATCGTACATGTGATGGCAACCTTATATGGTTCAGATTGCAAAGGTTTACCAAAAAGATTAGTTAGCAATTGCTGCTTTGTTCAATAGACTACATTCCAGATGAATCTGCTCATCGCTAGTCTTTCCGCAATTGGAGCAAATGAATCTGGTTACCTTTCGGCATACCGGGCATGTTTGAAATTCTTGCATATCCATGCTACATGTCCTGCATGAATCTATTCTCATATTTATAAAAATTGCAACGTCTACTTATAAATTATGTGAATATTAGTCATACATAATTACACCTTCAAGTGGATAATTTTTAACTTAGTTCCAAAAGAACTGGTCAAGCCCTGTCTGCTTGGGTTCTCCAATCAATGCATTAAAGTCAAGATCCATTGAAGACAAGATTTGATCAAATGTGCTTTCCATAAATTCCATGTATTTTGCTGAATCTATCTCATCGGGTCGTGCCAGCTCGACTGGTTTTACGCCTGGCTTGTTAATTATTTTAACATATGATATGATATCACCTTTTTTTATTTCGCGGATTTGTTCTAGAAGTTTGGCTGCACGGATATGCTGTGGAACGGTTTTTACATATTCTGATGGGGCTTTGCTTATCATTACATTAAAAGTAAGTTCAGATAGTGGAATCTCTTTTGCTTTTAATTTTTTTGCATATTGTGAGATCATGTCACTAATTCTTTCTTTGGATTTCGTAAATTCTTCTGTCGTTTGCACTTTAGATAAAATTTCAAGAATTTCATAAAACAAGTTTTTAATAAATGCTGGCGTATGGGATTTTTTTCCTGTCAATCCTTTTACATCTACTTTGCCATCCTTTTGTACTCCAAGATAATTTTTCTTCCTTGTACTTAATACAACATAACGATATTCTTTGTCAAGGTCTAAATCTACGCCAAATTCGTTTTTTGCCCAATCGATTATAGTTTGAATTTGTTCATGTGTTGGGCCTTTTAGAAATAAAGAGTCGGTATCGCCATACAAAACTTCAATTCCAACTGACTTGCATTTTGCTATTGTTTCCATAATAGTATATCTTCCAACTGCAGTAGTAGCTTCCGCAACAGGTAAACAGTACAGCGGAAAGATCTCTGCACCCATTACTCCATAGCTTGCATTAAGTATGACTTTGAGTGCTTGGCTTACTACTGTATAAAGTTGTTTTTGGTCTTCTGTAAGTGAAGGATTCTTTGAGAGATTCTTGTAATAATTAACTCTAAGGTCTCGTAGCGAACCAATTAGAAGCGCGGTAAGACCGTTTTTACGCGTACAAACCCAATGATTTGTCTCAGGAATAGTGTTTTTTTTACATTCCTGATGTGGGCACCGTACTGTTTCATATGAAAGATTTCGTACCTTTATTATGCTTGGATACAGGCTTGCAAAATCCATTACTACCACATTAAAGTGGATTCCCTCTTGTGGTTCCACCACCAATCCGCCTCGATATTTTTTGTCTTTTATTATGGCCTCAGTGGAAACTGAAGTTGATTTTTGATCAAGCTCATCTCTGCGTGGTATCAAAAAGTTATGTTTTCTGTGCTCAAAATAAAATAGACTTCGAATCCACTGTGACACCCCCATTCTTGATATGTCGTCAATGGGCATTCTTGCAATCCGCGTAATAACGACAAGCAGGTCCATCAACAAATCATTGTTAAAGCTTGTCAGCATGTGTGTCAATCTTGCATCATTGTAACAATAGTTTGCAAGTTCGTATAGTGAAAGGTCATCAAGTTCTCCGTCATAATCAATTTTTGATTCATTTAGCAATCCTTCTGTCACACTGTTTAGTGAAAAATCTGTGTACTTGTGGCTGAATGCGTATATTTGGAAAGAGCGATTTGAAAATGTTCTATACAGATCAATGTGAACACCATGCTTTAGTGTTGCAGAGTCTCGCATCATGTACAAAGGAATTTTTTTTGATTCTATTCCTAGTCTTTCTGCCCTATTGTAAATATATGGCATATCAAATTCATCTCCATTGAAGGTAATTACAAATGGATAATCAGTCAAGACCTTGAAAGTGTCCTTTATCATTTCTTTTTCCTTATCTTCATCATAAAATGTTGCTTTGACATCTGCTGCAAGATCATTTGTGCCATCAGGTTTGTCCTTTTTCCTAAGTACAAAGACCTGTTTGAAACCATCACTTCCAGCAAATCCAATGGCCGTAATTTTTTTATCTGCTATCTTTGGGTCTGGGATCCTACCAGCCTCAGATTCTACTTCGATATCAAAGCTTACGCGCTTAATTTTTGGAATAGGCTGATTTAGCAGGTTAGCCCAGTCGGATATGTGAGTTTGAAATTCTTTTGAATCGATGATACCAATGTTTGTAACCTTATCCCATAGCAAGCCTTTTAGTGCAAGCTGAACTTCGTCTGGAATTTTATAGCTGAATTCTTCCAACTTACCGTTTACTATCTGATAGTATTTGCCAACAACAAGTAAACGATCATAGAGATAGTTCTCGTAATATTTTATGTCAGACTCCCACGTTTCTATGATGTTTCGTATGCTCTTTTCTGTCTGTGTGCCTCCAATGGCAAGAGGATCTGCAACTACTATTTTAGTTACATGAATAGTTCTGTCTTTTAGTAGATCTTGTCTTTCATGTTTTTCAAGTCGTAGTACATCTTTTCTCTCAGTTAAGAACTTCAAGTCATCGGGTTCAAGCTTTGAGTAGCAGTATGGCTTATGATCTGTATTGTCAGTCCATAACAAAACTTTTTGTGATTTAGGTTCGTAGAACTTTAACACGGCTAATTTTTTTTGACTATCATATGTAGCGGAGACAAGCAACGCAGGGGGCATTGTTGTTTTTACTTCCTCTACTGCACCCACTAGGCTTTGTTGCATGTATAACACCTACTCTGTAGGAATCAAATTTGCCTTTGGGCCCTCAAGCAATATCCTTATCCAATATTCAATTCTTTTTTTGTCCAAAATAACAACTGCAAGCCCTGCCTCTTTTAGAAGATTGTAATTGGTTTCAGGATATGAACCAAGACAAACTATACGCTTAATGCCTATGGTTATT
>JBOGRG010000116.1:0-10014 GCA_050749365.1 Nitrosopumilaceae archaeon | reverse complement strand
AATTGTTGCTATAATAATTAGTATATTCATAGCACGTTCAATATCAAAACCGATAAAGGTACTGACAGAAGCTGCTGATGAGATAGCGCAAGGAAATTTTGATTCAAAAGTTAAGATAACGTCAAACGATGAGATAGGCAAGCTTGCACAATCTTTCAATTTTATGGCAGCCTCCCTCAAAAGGGCATTTGGACGAAAAACTTCAGAATAAATCAGTGTATCTTAGAACTCGACTACGTTTAACTTTCCGTATTTCCCAACATTAAGGGAATTTTCTCCCTTGAAGTTGTTGATGTAGCCGTTCTCTATAGTGACCTTGGAGCCCGGCTTTACCATCTTTATCTGTGCATCCCATAATGTAAGCTTGATCTGACCAGTATCGTCTTTCAAAATTGCATCCGCAACTTGAGCCTGTCCTCCAGATCTTAGGTTTACCGTTCTTGGTTCCCCAACGCTTTCTATGGTTCCTTCTACGGTGTCGAGTCTTGTCATACCACTTCTAAGTTGACTTATGTTGGTCATCAGCCAGATTTTTCATGCTCAAATAATAAGTGTTTTCTTTATAACTTCTGCTAAGGGTTTTGACGCTTTTAAGAGATTGACTTAATTATTGGGAATATCGCAAGATCAAAATGGAAAAGACAAATCCAAATGATAAAACAAAAAAGGATAGAACAGTACACGCCTCTTTTAGAAAAGTGGTAGCGTTTGACGTACTATTCTTTGGATTGGGTATAATAGTAGGAATTGGAATTGGAGTATATCTCATAGCCAAGTGACGCTATTTTCAATTATACAGAGTTAGGAATTTAATAATAGTTGGTTCATATTCGGAAGTATTGAAATTCAAACTGATTTTTGTTTTAACACTTTTTTCTATCGGAACTTTACCTGCCTTTGGAGAACCTGCTATAACAGATCAAAATTTTATTGTTGAAAAATTCGTTTCGGATATTGAAAATAGTCCAACTACAATGGCGTTTGTCGGAGATGATATTTTAGTTCTACAAAAAAATGATGGCAAGGTTCGTCTTGTTAGAGATGGAGCTTTGCAGGAAAAACCGATCCTTGACCTAAATGTTACTAACAGTGGCGAACGTGGTTTGCTTGGAATTACTATGGTAGGTTCCACGGTCTATCTGTATTTTACTGAGTCAACTCGTGATGGAGGAGAGCCTATTGGAAATCATATTTACAAATATGACTGGAATGGGGAGGCTCTGCTAAATCCAACTCTTGTAAAGAAACTTCCAGGCCAAGCTTGGTATCATAATGGAGGAGCAATGGTGACTGGTCTTGATGGTACTGTTTACGCAGTTATAGGTGATCAAGGCACATATGGGGTACTACAGAATCATCCAGACGATGGCACAAATGATACAAGCGTAATTTTGCGTGTTGTGCCAGAAGGACCATACTATGCCATGGGGATACGAAACAGCTTTGGCCTTGCTGTGGATCCTGTCAACGGTAATCTTTGGGACACAGAAAATGGTCCTAATGATTTTGACGAAGTCAATCTAGTGCTGCCAAATTTTAATAGCGGGTGGGAAATAATCATGGGACCAGCCACAGAATCAGATCTCTTAAGTTTACCTAGTTATGGATATGTTTACAGTGATCCCGAGTTTAGCTGGGAACAAGCTATTGCACCAACAGCCATTTCCTTTATTAATTCCAAAGAATTTGACAAGTACAAAAATAGCGTGTTTGTAGGTGATTGCATTTTTGGTAATCTATATGAGTTTGAATTAAATTCAAACCGAGATGGATTTGTCTTTACTGATCCTGCTTTAGCAGATAAGGTGCTTAACAGAGGTGAAACGATGGAAGAGATTGGATTTGGAACAGGATTTGGCTGTATCACTGATATCGAAGTTGGACCTGATGGGCTACTATATATTGTCTCACTTTCTGATGGCGTAATTTACAGAATAATGCCAAAAACTTTGCTAACTAGTGAAGCTGATTTTGAAGAGTCAAGCGTATCTAATTCATACACGATGTATCTCATAATAGTTGTATTAATCACTGCTGCTTTAATCTACCTTCAAATTACTCGTAGAAAAAATAGAGCAGTAAAAAGCCCATAAGAGAACCAGTACAAGTTTACAAAATTCTAGCTTCAGTTATATAATCATGTATTGAATCTCACCTTGCAGAGGTATCGAAGCCCGGCCAACCGAGAAGGACTCAAGATCATGGCAATGGGAAATCCTTTCCCTTAGGGGTTCGGGGGTTCAAATCCCTCCCTCTGCATCCTAAACTTTTTCTGGCGTCGTAATCGTTGTTTGCGGTTTGGTTCATCAAAGCCACGGTGTTTTTCTCCCATGTTGTATTTTAGAACTGTACATATTTTCGTCTTTTCAAATTACTATAAGGAGATGAAAATTTAGTTTTTGTAAAAGAAATTCTAAACTTTAAGCATCTGAATTTCGCGTACAGAATGTTTCGAGAGATCTTCATGGAGCTCAGCGTTGGATTCATCTATGAAAGTCAGATTGCACCTATAGCATTTCCACGCTTTTGTGCTCACGTAATACATTATACAATTTTTACTTATAAGTATGTTGTACGATTTGTCTATTTTATTGCATAACCTCGATCTACTTCCAATAACTTTGTAATTTTTGGAAAATTTGTGCGTTTTTTGCACTTTTATGATGTACAATCCTTAGGCAGGGATTTAGAATCAATTAAAGAGTCTGACAAATTTAGAAAACCAATGGTAGACATCTTTGAGGCACTTGGGCAGCTCTCATATCTTGGAATTTTTCTTTTGCTTATCGCAATGAACGCCTCGCCTGTTTTAATGCCGCCGACTTGGATTGTCTTGGCATCATTTTATACAATAGATCCAATGTTAGACAAGGCTTGGCTTGCTGTCGTTGGAGCAACAGGAGCCATGGTTGGACGGATAATACTTATGTATATCAGCAGGTTCTTTCGCAGATTCATTGGGGCAGAAAGAAAATCAAACCTTGACAAACTTGCAGAATACATGAAAAGCAAAAAGTATGGCTTTTTTTCTGCGTCATTTCTTTTTGCCATAACTCCCTTGCCAAGCAATTTGTTGTTTATGGCATACGGAATTATGAGAGCAAAATGTATCAGTCTATTTATTGGATTTTGGACAGGTAGGGCAATTGCATACTATGTCATGATATCAATTAGTACCGTAACACTAAAGCCGTTTTTAGAATTGTTTGATGACAGCTTGGTTGGAATATTGGTTGCAGATATTGGTAGTCTTGCTATGATTGTGGTGTTTGCCTGTGTAAACTGGAACAAATTATTGACTACAAGGAAGCTTGAATTTGTAAAACCTAGGTTTTGGAGATTCTAAATTGAGATCAATTGAAAGACTAAAAGATGAAGTCATAAAAAGAATGGAAAAAAATGATCCGGCACATGACTTTGAGCACATAATGCGGGTTTACAAAAACGCGCAAAAGATAGGGAAAAAAGAGAAAGCAAACATGAAACTCGTTTTTGCAGCTGTACTATTACATGATATTGCATCATATCAAAAATCAGACAAGCGAGCCAAGACCGCATCTGAACAAAGTGCGCGTAAGGCACAACAGATACTCAAACGATATGGGTATTCTAGTCATGAGATAAAACTAGTCTCAGAGGCCATACGTGATCACAGCTTCTCAAGAGGTGTGATTCCAAAATCTATAGAAGGCAAGGTACTACAGGATGCAGACAGGCTTGATGCCATAGGCGCAGTGGGAATAGCTAGGGCATTTACTGTTGGAGGAGCTGAAAAAAGGCCATTTTATAACAATGACGATCCCTTTTGTCAAATCAGGAAGCCAGAAGACCAGAAGTGGACTCTGGATCATTTTTACAACAAACTCCTGCTTTTAGAAAAAAAGATGAATACTAATACAGCAAAAATAGAAGCAAGACGAAGAATCAAGATAATGAAAAAATTTCTTGATGATTTAAAAAAAGAACTCTAGCCATAATCTACGTATCTTTCAAATCTTTTTTCCACTTCAGTATTTTTTCCTGCAAGAATTTTTTCTATCTCGTCTTTTTGTCGCTTTTCGGCAAATGCTGCTATCTCTTGAAAATTTTCAGATTTGGGAAACGAATCAACTAGAGCATCTAACATCTTAACATACTCTACAACTTTGTTTCTGTATTCTTCTCGTGTTGGTTTTTTAATTTTGTTTTCACGAAACCAGACTACTGCCCAGCTTGATCCTATGACATGTGGTATTAAATCAAAGGCACGATCTATCTCAAAGCCCTCGTCTTCTCTCATTTTCTATCCGTTTAGTATCTTTGCAGCAATCTTTGAAAGATATGTTACTATCATGTCTGCACCAGCACGTTTTATGGCAGTCAAGATCTCCATGGTGACCTCATTTTCGTCAATCCATCCTTGTTTTGCAGCTGCCTTTATCAGAGAATATTCTCCTGAAACGCTGTATGCAGAAATTGGTATGTTAAAGCTGCTTCTAGTTTTTGCAATCAAATCAAGATAGGCAAGAGCAGGTTTTATCATTACAATATCAACACCTTCTGCAATGTCAGTCTCAACTTCTCTCATGGCCTCGGTTGGATTTGTGTATGGCAACTGGTAGGTCTTTCTGTCGCTAAACTTTGGGGCGCAGTGTGCCATGTCTCTAAATGGAGAATAAAGTGAGGAGCGATGCTTTGCAGAGTGTGACATGATTGCAACATCGGTAAACCCTGCATCATCTAGCCCATGTCTTATTGCCTTTACTTGGCCGTCCATCATTGCAGATGGTGATACAACATCCACACCAGCCTGAGCTTGGCTTGTGGCTATCTTTGTTAGAACATCCAAGCTTGAATCATTGTCTATCTTGTCGCCTTTGACAAGACCACAGTGTCCTGCACTGGTGTATTGACAAAGGCAGACATCTGCCATTATAGCTATCTCGTTGCCAAGATTTTTTCTAATCTCAGAAATTGCCCTTTGTACTATGCCATTTTGTGCAAAAGCCGATGTACCCTCTTCATCTTTTGTTGCTGGAATTCCAAATAGCATGATTGCAGGAATCTTTAGATTAGCTATTGAGTTTGCTTCGCTTACTACATCCTTTAGGGGGAGTCTTTCTATACCCGGCATAGATTCTACTTGAACTTTTGATTTCAAGTCTTCTTGTACAAAGATAGGACATATGAGATCCTTTGGTGATAATCTAACTTCTTCTAAAAGCTCACGAATCTTCTTGTTTTTTCGTAATCGCCGAAGCCTAACGTTCGGAAAAGTCATACGCAAAAAATACTCTCTGCTAGCAATATAATCTGTTACTCTTTTGTTTTATAATCAAAAAGTTTGCTTACAGTTTTTAGTAATTCAGAATCGCCTTGCTCTGATGCTCGTCTTAGATTGTTCATTGGTGTTGATATGATTCCTTCTACAATTGCTTGCGTGAGCTGGTCAATTATTTTGATTTTTTCTTCGTCTGTCTCACCAAGCATCTGCAACGCCTTTTTGAGCTCTTTGACTCGTACCATGTCGATGTCTTTGAATACGTTTTTCACTACAGGCTCTACTTCTAATCTCTTCATTACTGCCTCTACAACTGGGAGTTCATCACTAATTATTTTTTCCGCAGAAGAGACTTCACCTATTCTACTTCGCATGTTTTTGTCTACCATCTCTGCAATCTGGTCCAAGTTAAACATCTTTATCCTGCCTATGGTGGCAATTCTCTCGTCAACTGTTCGTGGGTTGGATAAATCAAGTATCATCATTCCTGCCTTTTTTGACTCCATGGCATTTTTTATTCTGTCATATGTGACAAGAAAGTATGGAGCAACAGTTGCAACAAACAAGACATCTACTGACTTGAAGTTTGCAATGGCTTCTTCGAATTTAATTGGTTTTCCTCCAACCGTTTCTGAAAATGATTTTGATCTCTCAAAGGTCCTGCTTGCTACAAAAAATTCTATTCCTCTTTTTGTAAGCGATTTTGCAACAAGACTTGCTGCTTCTCCCGTCCCTATAAGCAAGACATGTTTTGATTTCAAGTCATCAATGTTTTCTTCAGCAAGCTTCACTGCCATAGAGCCAATGGAAACGCTTCCACGGTTTATTCCAGTGGTGTTTCGTACTCTACTGCCTATGCGAATGGCCTTGTCAAAAAGTGTGTTTAGGTTGTTTCCAGAAGCTTTTATCTCTCTTGCAGTTGTGATAGAATTTTTTATCTGCCCAAGTATCTGTTCTTCTCCAACTACTAGTGAATCAAGACCTGCGGTAAGTTTTAGAAGATGTTCATAAGCTTCAGGCCCCTCGCTTATCTCCAAGTTTTCCTTAAAGGCATTTTCTTCAAGACCTGCAATAGATGCCCACGTCTTTTTTATTCTCTCAATATCATGGTTACTTCCTGCTCCAAAGACCTCAACTCGGTTACATGTTTGAAGTATGACACATTCTTGCAGTCCAGAGTGATCAATAAACGAAGAATAGGCTGATTCCATGTCCTTGAAAGTAAACCTCTCAAGCATATGAATTGGGGATTTACGAAAAGTGACCCGTGCATTGATAACATTAAGACTCAATTCCAATCACCTAACATCTTTTCAACACGCTTTTGTGCTTTTTTAAAATCTTCATCTTTTATTAACTGTTTTACCTGACCATCATTTATTACTGCATACAGGAATTTTTTGCGTTCAAGCGGTGTTGCAAGCTTGGCTTTTGCCGCGGATCTGGCAATTTCCTGAAGCTTTATCTGGTAAATGTCTTCTTTTTTGATAATTTTTTTAAAGACTTTTTCTGCCTGCATTCTTATCTTTCTTGCCATTGCAGGACTCCTACCGCCAGTAGAGACTGCGATCTGCACAGTATCTTCTATGTTTATCACAGATGGATGAGAAAAGTCACTAACTGCTGGGTCATCTGCTGCATAGGCATAGCAGCGCATCTCTTTTGCCTTTTGGATTATTTTTCTGTTTAATTGTTTGTCGTCGGTTGTAGCCATGACCATAAACGGCTTGTACTTTGACAAAAAATCTGCATTTTTTAGCTTCATTTTTTTAAAAGTTATTTTTTTTGCCTTGACATAGTTTTCTATTTGCCTGTTTGTTTTGTCACTGATAAGTAGTATCTTACAATCTTGTGTTAGAAGTGAGTTTATCTTTTTTAGCCCTTCTTGCCCACCGCCTACCACTATAACTAATTTACCCTTCAGGTTTAGATCGACTATCAATAGTTTTGGCACGCTTTGAATGGTATTTATAGATTGCAAGAAACTCGGTACATTTTTTAATTGCAAAAAGAGTTGCATTCTTAATGTCTATGGACAGTCTTGATAAAGAAATTCTAAATGAGATCCAATGGACATTTCCTCTAGTTCCACAGCCATATGAAGAGATTGCTAAAAAATTTGGAATCTCGGAAAACGAATTGATCCAAAGACTAGTGGCCTTGAAAAAGAACGGTGTCATAAGGCAGCTAAGTGCAATCTTTGATACAAGAAGGCTTGGATACAAAAGCGCATTAATTGCAATGGCAATAGAGCTAGAAAAACTAGATTATGTAGCAAACCAAGTCAACAGACATCCTGGTGTAAGCCACAACTATGAAAGAAACCATGAATACAATCTCTGGTTCACACTTGCTGTCCCACCAGGCACTGATCTTAAAACCGAGGTTAACAAATTTTCAAAATTATCTGGAATCAAAAAGATAAGACTGCTTCCAACAATCAAGCTATTCAAGATTGGAGTAAAGCTAGACATGATAGAGGAAAACGCGCCAGAGATCAAGCCAACAGAAGAAAAGAAAAAGATTCGTAATGTAAATTTTGTTGTAACAGAAGAAGACAAGGAGTATATACGTGAGCTTCAAAAAGATTTGGAAATTGTCAACAGGCCGTTTTTGAAATCTGCACAAAAGCTTGGAATGACAGAAGAGCAGTTGCTTGAAAAGGCAAAGTATTATGAAGAGATCGGAGTTATGCGAAGGTTTGCCGCCATACTAAGACATAGAGATGCTGGCTTTGTAGCAAACGGCATGATTGTTTGGAAGGTTCCAACAGAAAGAATTGAGGAAGTTGGGGAAAAGCTAGGCGCGTTTCCACAGATCAGTCACTGTTACCAAAGACCAGTATACCAAGACTGGCCTTACAACGTGTTTTCAATGGTACACTGCAGATCAGTTGGTGATGCTGAAAAGATGGCAAAAGAGATTCAAAAGCACATCAATGTGGATGAGTATAAAATACTGTTTAGCTCACGAGAGTTCAAAAAAACCAGAGTAGAATATTTCGTAGAGGGCGAGTACAAAACCGAAGATTATCTTACAGCATAGATTTCTAGAATATTGTTAAGGTTTAATCGCTCTTTTTATCAAGTGTGTTTTTCAACTGTAGTACAGAACGCAAAATAAGACTAGATATACCAAGATGTGACGTAAGAAAACCAGCTACTTCTTCTAAAACATTCTCGCCTCGGTAGCCCTCATCATAGGTCATTTCAATATCCCCCTTGTCTGTTTCGACGTATACTGTAATTATGGAATAGGTACCAAGTTTTTCATCCTTTTTTTGTATGTAAAGATTAAGCTGGGCTTTTTTTACGGTAAGACCCTGCTCAACAAAACTACATGATGATAAAAGAACCACTGTCTTGTCTGGAGCCTTGTTAATTCTTTCCGGGTTGATGACATCTACAACCTTCACAAATGATTAATGGTAGATCTTTCTAAATAATCTTGTTGGACGCTTACTGTAACATATGCGCAATTGACGTAGATGAGAAAACAATTGAAAAGCACGTCACTAGCAAACAGCATCAGACAAACAGACAGAAAATATTGGATACAAAAATCGAAGACAACAACACTAAAAGTGTTGTGCAAATGTGGTTAGACTCAATCCACTAAGTATTTGTTATGCCAGAAAACATAGATTATATCATGAAATATGATTTTTCAAATAAAGTTGTACTAGTTACTGGCGGCAAGGGAGCACTGGGTAGTACCGTGGTAAATGCATTTCTTGCAGCAAATGCTACTGTAATAGCAAGCGATTATCAAGATAACGATAAGAAAAAATTAGACACAGGCAAGCTAACTATGATAAAAGCTGATTTAACAAACGAGGGCGACGTCAGAAAACTAGTCTCAGATGTAATAAAAAAATTTGGACGCATAGATATTCTCGCTAATGTGGTTGGTGGATATCTTGCTGGCAAGTCAGTCTCAGAACTTGATCTTACAGAATGGGATACAATGATGAACATGAATTTAAAATCTGCATTTCTGATAAGCAAACATGTCATGCCTTCAATGATGACAGCAAAGTATGGAAAGATAGTTCACATAGCGGCAAGACCAGGGTTAAAGGCAGGTGGAAAAGACTCTGCCTATTCAGCATCCAAGTCTGGCGTGATAAGATTGACAGAATCAATCTCTGAAGAGATCAAGGGATCAAACATCAATGTCAACTGTGTGATGCCAAGTATACTTGATACAGAAGTTAATAGAAAAGCAATGCCTAGTGCTGATTTTAACAAGTGGGTAAAGACAGAGGATTTGGCAAATGTAATTTTGTTTCTATGTTCTGATGAATCAAAGGCTATACACGGAGCTGCAATTCCAGTCTATGGATTATCTTAGTTTGCTTAAAGCTTAAGCTGTTTTAATTGAGGCCTTCAATTCGTATTGGGGCCATTGGTTGAATAGGTCTGTTATTTCGCTCATGTCTTTTGAACTGAGATACTTTCCATCTGACATTTCAGCAAACTCCTCAACCTCCTCAGTACTAATTACAGTTGGTAACACACAGGAAACTCCTTTTTTTGAAAGAATAAACTTGATTGCAAGTTCTGTTATGTTTAATGCATTGCGCTCAGCTATCGGTCTTAGCTGCTCAATCTTTTTCAGAGACTCCTTTATCCATTCGCCTTTGCGTACTGAACGATGGTCTTTTTCATCAATTTTTGTGTCTGCCTTGACCTTTCCTGTTAGTATTCCAGAAGCATCAGGCACACGTACTAGGATTCCTACATTTTTCTTCT
>JBOGRG010000115.1:0-1010 GCA_050749365.1 Nitrosopumilaceae archaeon | reverse complement strand
AATCTTGTCTCCTCCACTTCTTCAAGCATAAAAGGTCTGACTTCTTTTGGGACCCCAATTTCATCCCAACCCATGATAGAAAGTTTCACTTAGTGAATATAATCTTAGCTAGCTTTTTGCTGTACTAATTTTCTTTTCTTTCTAATTTTGGTGAATGCAATTCCTCCACCTCCCAATACTGCGCCTAAAATTAGGAGGTATGAGAAATCTGCGAATGTAGCAGTACTATCTTTTGATGTATCCTTGTATAGGATGGTTGTATCGTAAGTGATGATGTTCTCGTTTCGTAATGAATCCTTATATCTGACTGTAATGCGTACATCATGCTCTCCAAATCTTGGTTCACCGTCAAACTCAATTGGTATATTGAATGGCACCGGAGAGTCAGGCTCAAGTTCATCTACATATTGAGTTGATTTCTTTATGTTAGAATCACCAAGCGGCTCCAAGGTAACAAATGCAAACATGCCATTTGAATTTCCTTCATTAAAGACTTCACCTATTACAGTTTGTTTTCCAGACAAGTTGATGACGTCGATGTTATAGATAGATGCATCTACTAATCCGTTAACGTAAAAGTCAATGGTCCGTGTAACCGTTTTTCTGTCACCATGGGCATTAAAGTACGTAATCTGTAATGGTGCATGAAGTGCTTCTTCTTTGAGATTTTCTGGTACGTAGACATTAAACGTAAAATACTTTGTTGACTTTGGTTCTATAGTTGCAATGTCCCAGTGATTACGATCAAATATGACATTTTCCACGTTAGTGACGGATTGGGCAGTTGCTGCAACACTAGTTTGTGTGTTTTGTAATACAATATCTACATTTGATAGAGGTGCTGTGCCTGAATTAGAAATCTCTACAACTACATTGTTATTTTTTATTGATGTTAAGAAAGGATCTACTGCCTTTAGATTGAAAATGCTTTCACCCGTCACCTTGAAATTAAAGTCAAAATAGGCATTTCGTTGCCCAGATTCTCTAAGTCTTGAATAATCAACCTTAAC
>JBOGRG010000114.1:0-9717 GCA_050749365.1 Nitrosopumilaceae archaeon | reverse complement strand
GGTTCTCCCATTTCTCGTCTAAATATCCGCTCTTGACTACGTTTATCAGTAAACGATGCGCCTGCTGCCTTTGCGGTTGCTACTGCCTTTGCTGCTTCCTCATATTCTTTCTGTGCTTCTGCTTCTGTCAATCCTAGTTTCTTTTTGGGTGGATCCTGCGGATTTTCATCAGACAATATAATTACATCATTTGGGCTTAAATTTTAAGCTTTTATCATACGTTTTGGGTCTAAACCAGATCCTAAGATGATACACTAACCATTACAGGTAATACTCTTGCCCACATATCCATCGCCTTTTATCAAGGGGCTATTTTCTAGCGATTCTGAATAGAGAAGCTTTTTAAATAAATTTAGACAAAATTACAATATGTCGCTTCTCTTAAAAGATCGAGTATACACCGTGGAATCTCCAACCACAAAAAGGGGTGTTTATCCACTACATGGCTACAAGCTTGGTCTTTATCGCCTGCCAATCAAACTAGATGAGCCGGCAGAGATGAAATCAATTGTAGAGGGACTCAAAAAGACCTTCACAATGGATACCTTTGCTGACAGAGTTTATGCAACATACACATGGACTGAGGAAAACATGCCTGATCGTGAGGCAAGAGGATATGAAAAGGTTGACCTCTCCGTTACAGTTGAAATCGTAACAGGTGAAGTACTTGACATGATTTACCAAATCTTTCCAATTGAAAAGTTTGGCGACCCACAATGGGTAAAGGATTATCGCAAAAAGGCAGACTATTATGCAAAAATGATAATTGACACAATTCTACGAAACACCATTTTAGCAGACAAGATGATTGGATACTATGTCAAGACAGAAAAACTAGGGCAAGAGGCAGCTGTCGAAAAACTAGAAGAGCTCACACCACTTGCAAAAATTGTACCAGACGCAAAACCAAAACCAAAGGTTGAAGCACCACAAGATACAACAGCACCACAAGAAGTAGGTGAGATACTAAATGGTCCAAAACCAGGACCAATTGATGTGGAATACAAATCACATATGCGTCCGGGCGCATCATATATTGTTCCATCAAACAAGAATGTCATAAAGACATGGGGGAGAAGAGGAACTGATAACGGAAGAATGGGTGTTTGGGGGGAAACCGTATCAGTTGATTTTGATATTTGTGTAGCAGACGGCGCATGTATTGATGCATGTCCTGTAAACGTTTTTGAGTGGTTTGATACTCCTGGCAACCCAGCATCTACGAAAAAACCCCTCATGGCACGA
The DNA here is from genome assembly GCA_050749365.1 of Nitrosopumilaceae archaeon. Taxonomy (GTDB): domain Archaea; phylum Thermoproteota; class Nitrososphaeria; order Nitrososphaerales; family Nitrosopumilaceae; genus JBBDNF01. The sequence goes on along the minus strand of JBOGRG010000114.1, from coordinate 8,472 downwards.
GAGCCAGACTGTATATTTTGTCTTGCCTGTGAAAACGTGTGTCCACCTGTAGCAATCAAGATCCAGAAAAAATAATAAAAAGTCATATTGGCCAGTAGTTCAGACTGAGATGTATGGCAGTCAATCCGTTTACGTAGTTTGTCTTTGATATTTTCATTTTTTATGCAATTATGCTGCTAACCAACTTTTTCTCCAAGAATTGAAGTTTGAGCACTTTTCAATATTTCTTAAAGCAGGGGAACTAAACTAATTAGACAAAACCCCTCAAGGGCCTTTTATTTTAAAATATACCGAACTTACTTGACTCCATCTCTTCTTTGATGGCAAGCTTTACCTTCAAATTTTTCTTTGCTACCTTGTCTGTAAGCCACGTCAGAAACTTCTTTTCAGGTCCTTTGCCTTTGATTTTATCAAAATCAGAACCCATCTGATCTGACAGCTTCTGAACAAGGGATTTGTTAACACGTACAACATAAAAGTGCCATCCAAAGGCAAACTCCGAATCTGTAACAATAAACTCATTTTCACCATGCACCATTCGTTCTAAATCTCTTAAGGTAGATACTATTACTTTGCTTGTATTGTCATAATCTGTGGCAGATACATTGATGTTTATTCTCTCTTCCAACAGAAATTGTTTGAACTTTTCTAGATAAAAATCTGACTGATTAGAAATGTGATTTTATGGCATGTTATTTTAGTAAGTATTCCACATCTATATTAAAAAATGTCCGTAGTATGTTTATGTAAGTCTTTATGGGCTGTGGAATTTCATTTCCACAGGCTATTCCCAGATTTTTTGCGTTTATCCATATCACAAGAGACTGCATTATGGTCAGAAAGCGGTCATTTCCGGCCTGTGGGGAACCAATTGCCTTGGTATATCTCTCAGCGAACTCCCAAGCAGTTACAAAATCCACACAGTCTGTTTCAAATACGGCAAGAAGCTGCTCTTTTAGATCAATTGCCTTTTTAAAAGGAACAACATTAAGGATATAGGGAAAGTCCACTTTATCTGGGAGAAATCTTGGTAATGGACCCCAAATTGTTATTATCCTGCAACCTTTTTTTAGTAGTGAAAATTTCGCAGTCATACTTTCAACTACCTTTTGATCTGAAAACCAAAAGAGCACAACAGTCGCATCACTGATATCAGATTCTATTATGTCTTGGCACCTAACGATACCGTTTGATAACTTTTTCTCGTCAAGAAATTTCTTCGCAAAGATAATTTTTTTCTCGTCAATATCTATTCCTACTGCCTTTTGCACTCCAAATTCTTCTAGGGCCAAGACGATTCCTTCTCCATTTCCACATCCAAGATGATAAAAAATATCGCCATTTGTAAGATTTGCAAATTTAAATATCTCTCTAAAAGCGTGTTCTGGAAGCTGTACATCATCTCCTGAAATAATTGACTTTGGAAGTGACGCGAGATATTCTTCTATCTTCATAATTGATTAGACAAATACCTGAATTTATTCCCTTATTCTTTCAAGAGTAGATACCGCTTGCCATAATGTGACTCTTACATATGATGGCATGTTAGGATCCTGTGTTATGTCATCTAGTACGCTTATGGCATTTGCAGCACGCACTGAAACTGCATATTCTTCTTTTTTGAGCTCTGTTGCTAAATCGGTTATGTTTTTTTTAATATTTTTTGGAGTAGAAGGATTTGCAGCTATGTCCAAGAGTGTGGCAATGGCTTGATTGAGAGTTTCTGCATTCTGGGATTTTTTATCAACCATTGTACCATCAAAGCTACCTAATTGTCCTGATTTTATAAAGTTTGCACTAAAGTTCTAAAAACACGTTGTTTGACTCAACTACTACCTTATATGAATTCAAATCCCTGATCTTTGCAGGAAATGCATGAAGCTTACCTGTCTTACAGTCAAACTTTGCACCATGCCAGTCACATGTCAAAATGGAACCTTCAAGCTTGCCATCTGCAAGACTTGCGCCTGCGTGTGTGCAAGTGTCATCCATAGCATAATAATTTCCATCCATGTTTGTCACAAGTATTTCCTTTCCATCTGCAGTTACTTTTTGCATCTTGCCAGGTGGAATGTCGGAGACTTTACCCACTATTATTTTTCCCATGAAATCTCTTAGAATTACTATATTTAATAGTTTTAGACTATTCTACAATTGTGTAAAATAAACATCAATGTTATTCTAATAGTTGCTAATTGGAAAATTTTATTGTATTTTCCAGTTTTCCAAGACCTTCTATTTCCATCTCTATCTTATCACCATCTTTCAAATAGACTGCATCTGGTCTGTTTAGCATGACTCCTGCAGGAGTTCCAGTTGATATTATATCGCCTTTTTCTAAAGTCATAACTTTGCTTAGCATTGAAATAATTGTGGGAATTTTTAGAAACATGTTTGACGTGGACGAGTTCTGTCTAACCTCGCCGTTTACTTTTGTTATCATTTTAAGATTTTGAGGTTCTGCTACTTCATCTGTAGTAGTAATCCACGGACCACATGGTGCAAATGTATCAAAGCTCTTGGCACGCGTAAACTGCTTATCTTTAACCTGTATATCACGTGCAGAAGCATCATTTAAGATCATATAACCAAAGATTGCGTCTTTTGCCTTATCTTCCGTGATGTTTTTACAATCTTTACCTATAATCAAAGCAAGCTCGATTTCATAATCTAGTTTAGATACAAAGGAGGGACAAACTATATCTGCAGTAGCTCCGGTGAGAGCGGTTTTTGGTTTTAATATTATGGCAGGTTCATCAAGTGGGATTAAATTTTGTTCCCTCGCATGATCCTTGTAATTAAAGACAAGGCAGATTATTTTGGAAGGATTGGGAATAGGAGCCAGGGTTTTGAAATTGGATATTTTTTCAGTGTAATTCAATTGTGCAATATTACGCTTTGTCTCGTCGTACCAACCATCAAAAAGAAAATCTTTAATGTTTTGTGGTATTGGAATTCCCGTTTGATGTGTAATTTCCTCTTTTGTTATTACTTTATCTCCGTTAACAAAACCATATGTTTCCATGTCTGATCCTAACAGTCTAGCAATTTTCATTTTTTTCACTTGTGAGTGTAGATTGCCTGCATTGCAGAATCTTTTCTGCAATATCCAAATCTAACAAACTGAATTTCTGCACCCTCATTTAATTCTAGATAGTATTTCTCCGTAAAAGCTTGTAGAGTTTCAAGACTTTTTTCATTAAAGGCTCCATTCACAAAAAGCATTTTTGGTATCAAAATGCTTATCTTTACTGTACTTTTTTGTGAAACCCACTGGATTTTTGGGGATTCTGCTTTAAAATCATCGCTAGCATATTCTGCTTCAATATCAGAATCTGTTTTTGTTATTTTGATATTGTATAGTTCAATTAGTCTTATCTGATCGCCAGCTTTTAGATTTTTTGCATCTTCGCCAGAGATGTAAAAGGTTCCATCAAGTTCTATCTTTCTTTTGCCCAAATTCTTTTGTGGATGATTAGTAACCTCTACTGATGCAAGTTTATTGTTCTTTACAGTCAACTTTACAGGTTGTGTTACCATAAACAACCTGATGCTTGTTCCATCGATTATCTTTCTGTTAAACGATTCTAGTGTATCAAAGGGAGCAAAGGTATCTGATTTTGTAAAGCTCAAAGAAAGAACAAATTTTCTAATTGCTTCAGGCACAATTCCCCTTCGTCGCATGGCTTCAAGCGTAGGTAGTCTAGGGTCATCATAGCCAGATACTTGACCCCTTTCGATCAATGACTTGAGATTTCTCTTCGAGACAGGCATGCCTTCAAATTCCAATCTGGAGAACTCTAACATCTTGGGTTTTCTCATTTGTAATTTGTCCAAAATAGAATAGTAAAGCTCGTTTCTAAGCTCGTATTCTTTTGTCCTGAAGGCATGCGTTATTCCATCGATGCTATCCTCTATTGCTACTGCAAAGTCGTAGTTTGGCCAGATTCTATACTTATCCATAAGTAAGGGGTGATTGCTTTCTATTATTCTAAATAGTGTAGGATCGCGCATCACAGTATTTTCTGATTGCATATCTCCACGAAATCTGACGATCGCTTCTCCAGGCTTGTATTTTTCAAACATGTTGTGCCATCTTTTGATATTTTGATCTAAATGACCAGATCGACATTTGCAGGATTGCATCTCCTTTCTGTTTTTGCTTATTGTTTCTTGATTGCAGGTACAAACATATGCATAATTTGACTCGATCAGCTGCATTCCTTTTTTGTAAATTAGCTCCATGTCGTCTGAGGTATTTTTTACGTGATCATATTTTACTTCAAGCCAGTCAAGCCCTACTTTGATTGCAGCATAGTACTCGAGTCGCTCGTTCTCTGGATTTGTATCATCAAATCTTAGTATCATCTTGCCTCCATACATCCTAGCATATTCCTCGTCTATGATAGCAGCTTTTGCGTGACCGATATGAGGATAGCCATTTGGTTCTGGTGGAAACCGTGTTACTACTTTTCCATGTTCTGCTCCTTCAAGTGGAGGAAGGCCAATCCGTTCATTCTTTGGTCTGCTAATGAGCAGTTCTGGAAAGTTATTCTCAAGATCCGATTTTTGTTCAGCTAAAGAAAGTCTGTTTACTTCTGAGACAACTTCAGATATCAGAGGGATTATCTCTTTGGTTTTGCTTCTAAGTTCTGGCCGCGATCCAAGTATTTTTGATATTACAGTTTCGTTTCGTGTCTTTCCCTCATGTTCAGAAGCATTCTGTAAAGCAATTCCTCTAATCGCCTTTCTTAGATCATCATTCAATTACAGGCTCCTCTCTACTACAAACTCTAACAGTGATAACAGCTCATTTTTTGCTTGCCCATCATAACTTAACAATAGCCTCTTTGCCGTGTTAGAATATTGCATAGCTCTTCTTCTAACAGATTTTTCTATACCCATGGAAGCGATGATCTTGATTACATTCTCAATTTCCTCTTTTGTAACTGAAGAATTACCAAATGCATCTAGGATTGTTTTCTTATTTTGTTTACTTGCCATTTTGATTGCAAGAAGTATTGGGAGTGACTTTTTTCCTTCACGTATGTCATTTCCTACTGGTTTTTTTGTGATTTTTGAATCTCCTATTATGCCAATCAAATCGTCAATGATTTGAAATGAAATACCTAGATTTTTACCAAATGAAGAGAGATTTGATACATCTTTTCTTTTTGTGCTTGCACATATTGCGCCCATCGCACATGATACCTCAAAGAGTACCGCAGTTTTTTTTTCTATCATTCTGATATATTGACTTTCAGATGGTATCTTTTGGGATTGGGCCATTTTTATGTCTAGAATCTGACCCTCACAAACATCGATACACGCTCGAGCAAGCTGGTAGACAAGTGCAAGGCTAACTTCTTTGGGTATTTTAGAATCTGCCGACGAAATTGTCTCAAATGCCTTTGAAAACAATACATCTCCTGCAAGAATACCTATGGGCATGCCAAACTTTGTATGTACTGTGGGCACGCCATGACGCATCTCATCATTGTCCATTATGTCATCGTGAACTAAGGTAAAATTATGTATCATTTCGATCGCTGCTGCTGCAGGCATAGCTTGTCTGATTGTACCCCCCAAAATCTCACAACTTTTTATTACCATGTATGGTCTCAGTCTTTTTCCTCCATATTCTATTAGATGCGAAGCTGCCTTGTAGAGCTCGACAGGGTTACCATCAAGTCTTGCTAGTAGAAATGTGTTCACTTTTTTTGCAGTTTTTGATATAGAGGTCAATGACAATTATTATTTCAACTCCCAGCCGTTATCGGAAAAATGATGTTTGAGTGGTTTTTCAAGTATTTGGTTAGTATCTGTTTTAACCCATACATTTAAAATCGACTGATGTTCTGTCAAGATATTTTTTTTTGATTCTGGCAAAAAATATAATGCAACCATCATCCACGGACAGTAAATTTGAGGAGATTTTCTAATATCTGTTAAAAGCTCCTCAAGGGTAACCCACTTTATATCGCTTATTTCTTCTTTAACCAATTTTATTTTTGAAGGATCATCTACTATACCAATTAAAGTTCCACAGATCTCATTTTCAGATCCGATGTTCTTGTATGATACATGGTACTCGAACTTGAACAAATAATCAAGTTTACAGGATATGCCAAGCTCCTCAGGCAACCTTCTTTCTGCAGAAGAGACATAGGTTTCTGATTGCCTTGGATGGCTTGCAACAGTTCCATCCCAATCTCCTGGCCAAAGCATCTTGCTTTGGCTACGTCGTGTCAACAGAAGCCTTCCATCTTTGTTAAACAAGAGTATTGTAAATGCTCTATGGAGCTTCCCATTTGGAAGGTGACATTTTACTTTCTCCTCAGTTCCTATAGGATTATCATTTTTGTCTACCAGAACCAAGTATTCCATGCTCGAATTACTCATTTCTTGAATACCGTTCCTTCAAACTTTCTACCTTTTATCGCATTTACGATTCTTTTTGGCATATTTCCATTTACAAAAAATACATCAATTCCAATCTTTGAGATTGCGACAGCCTCAGCTATTTTACGACTCAATCCACCAGTTACATCCATTCCTATCTTTGATATTGAGACCTTTTGACTCTTTACCTCACGCAAAAGTTTTTTTGTTTTCATATCGGAATAAACACCGTCAACATTCAACACAAAAATTACAAGCCTAGGCCTTAGAATTTTTGCCAGTATTCCTATAATTCTATCACCAGATAAGATGTAGAATTTATTTTGGCTATGCCATAAGACATCTCCATACGAGACAGGAATAAGACCGCTGGTTGCAATTTTTGAAATCTCTTTTACTTTTTTAAAATCTATTCTATTGCCAAACATAAAATCAGTGGAAGGTAGACAGTATGGATTTAGTTTGTATTTTAAAAATGAATCAAGAATTATTTTGTTTAATTCAATCATAGAATTTTTCACAATAGCAATACCTCTCCTATCATATTTTGCAGGTTTGGTATGCATGTCATATCTGACAGACCAGTAGTGACCAAAAGAACCACCCCCATGCACTATGATAAACGGTTCTCTTATTGTCTTTAATTGAGCAACGATTTTGTTTATAGCTGATAGATTTGGAGTTAGAGGTTTTTGCTTATGTGTGATTATAGAACCTCCAAGCTTTATCAAAATCATAATTTTTTACAGTAAGTCAACCGATTTAAAAAGTATCTAAAAGGCCTTGGCAGTCAATTTTGGCAGAAAAGATCTCACTATAATTACCTAAATTTGCAAGAGTTTGGCCTAGATTTGATTTGTCTGTAATGGCTATTATACAGCCTCCACCACCGGCACCTGTAATCTTTGCCCCAAAGGCTGTCTTTTTAGCTTCTCTTACAAGGGTAGATAATTTGTCCGTTGAAACACCAATTCGTTCTAGCAGGAGCTGGTTTTCAGACATGAGCAAACCTAAGGTTGGTAAGTCGTTTTTTTCTAATGCCAAAAGGGCATTTTCAATAATAGATGATTCCTGTTCATATAGGGACGCAAACAGATCCTCATTATTTTCTCTAAATCTTCTTACTTTTTCAGCAAGTTCGCTTGTAACATGGGATTGTTTTGAATTTGCAATTACAAGACAAAAATCAGCACTAGAATTTATTTTTTTAAAACCATTTTTTACATCGTACTGCATAAGTCCTCCAAAAGTGCAAACAGAGCAATCAGCTCCAGACGTGTTTTCAAAAATAGTGCGTTCTGCTTCTATTGCAAGCTTTAGAATTTCTTTTCTTGAAAGTTTTTCAAATAGTCCAGTGATTGAGGCAGCAGCTGCCACGCACGAAGCAGAAGATGATCCAAGACCTATGCCAGGTAGGATTTCAGATTCTATCTTGATCTCTATTCCTATATTTTTTGTGAATCTTTGCAGAACGTGTTTTACAATGTAAAGAAAAGGTTTCATTACCTCATTAGCAGCTTCATTTGTAATAGATAAGGAATCGGCACTTAGTTCTATATTTCCAATGTCTGACTTTATCCTGATTATTTTATCGTCAGTTGTTTGAGAGGTGACTGTTATTCTTTTATCTATAGAACAAAGTATTGCTTTTATACCATATACAACAAAGTGTTCACCAAATAAAATCACCTTACCAGGTGCGGAAGCAACAGATTTCATGAAAATGCAATCGATGCATAGCCAACCACTGAACTCTTGTCGCCTGTCACATCACCACTTGTAGCATATTTTAATAGAGTTCCCTTTGTAGCCCCCAGCTCCTTACAGGCTACCATGGTGGAAGCAATCGCTCCATATCCACATGCACTTACTTGATTTTCTTGCAAAATTCTATAGAATTTATCCAGATCCAAAGCTAAAATAGGTTCAATCAAGACTGCGTCTTGCTTATGTGCATAGCTGTTTTCCTCATAGTGTGTAAAGTCGGATGAACCTATTATCATAGTTTTTTTGTTCTTTGCAATTTTTGCTATTGTAAAACCAACCTCTTTTGCAGCCTTGTAATCTTGG
>JBOGRG010000113.1:0-5921 GCA_050749365.1 Nitrosopumilaceae archaeon | reverse complement strand
TTGTCAGATTTATTTTGGTGACCTGGAACTTGTGTTTTAGCATCTGCTACATTTGCAATATCTATACTTCCAACTAACAATACAACCCCTATGGCAAAAGCAATTGTTGCTTTCAGCACCATCTTATGGCACCCCTCAAAATAAAGGCAAGTTATGTTTAAAACCATATAACTTTCTTTGACGTAATCATTATCATTAATGGTAATAACGCAAGCCCAAGAAGAGGGACTGGTTCTGATAGTTGACACCTCTCCAATTGCAAGAAATAACATAAAAGATGCCGTTTGTGACAACTGGAGAATTGAGACTGCAGAAAACGGAGCAGAGGCGCTGGACAAATTTGCAAAACTCAGGCCATCAGTTGTTACATTAGCTGTGAAGATGCCAATAATGGATGGATACGAAACCCTCAGAAGAATACTTCAGCTTGACAGCAGCGCCAGTGTGGCGATGATCTCGTCTGTAGAAAACGAGGAAATTTTACGAAAGTGCTTTGAGGGTGGCGCGATTGCCTACATCGTCAAGCCGTTTACAGCAGAAGAGATCATAGACACAATAAAAATGGCAAAAAAGACAGACAGCGAACACAGAAAAGTGGTTTTCGTCTTTTCACGCATGATAAGAGAAATAAAAAATATCTTCGAGTATGTCGGATATATCCATATTGCAGTCTCGCTGACAGATGTCCAGGTACTTCATCCTGACCAGTCACCAAGCATCTACCGCTCTGAGATAAACAAGATAAGAAACGTAACATTAGGATCAGCTGAATCTCCCAAAAAACCTGAAGGGCACAGAGGATTTTTCACCGAGATCAAGACGCGCAATGGAATAGCTGGCAGAATAATAACTTGGATAAAAACAGATTCACTTGCAAGTCTTCGTGAAAAATACGTCAAGAAGGTGGAAATGCCAGATGAACAGACTCTCGAATCTATCAAAATCTTTCATGACAAGATGGCAGCAGTGCTTGCTATGACTACAGGAGTTCTTGTGAATACAGAAGATATAAGACCACTTGAGATTTCTAGTGATGATTACGACAAGTATTATCAAGAAATGCATGCCAAAGTAGATGGTGCTTTTGCAAAATATGAAATATCATACAAGGATGTTGTAGTGCCTGCCGAGGTACATCTATACTTTAACATACACACGTTATTCAGCCAGAGGTTCTAGCGCCTCTATAGGTCAGATTTTTCGGCCCCGCTCATTGTCTTCTTCAGCGGTACTAGATGCTCAGGAAAAAGAATCTAATCCTTCTTTGCGTGGTTTTCGATGCGACCTCTCAATATGAACTTCCAGACCGTCCCTTGAGAAGAACGATAGATTGCACTCTTCACACCTGTACGACATGGTAACGCTTAATCTGGTTTCAATTTAACGGATCCGGTCGAAGTGCCGCTAACCTGTGATTAGATGTCGAAATTATTTTATGATTTAACTAAGAGAAAGGTATCCTTATCATTTCATCATATTGAACAAGGTCTAATTGACCATCGCCCATTCTTTTCGGTTCTATGGTTTCTCCTTTCTTTACTCGTCCAATAATCAATTCGGTTGGTTCGTCAGGAAACCAAGGTTGTACTATATAGTCGCCCTCTTGAGCAAATTTACTTGCAGGTTCTTGTATGATCTGATTTTTGGTAAAGCCGTTTTTTATTAAGAGTGGAATTATTTTATCATAAAATGCCGGATTTTTTATGGTCCCAAAATAAACAAATTTGTCTTTTTCAACTTGCATGGATTAGAATCACTTTTTGTTAAGTTAAATTTTAATTGATATGTTACATTTTCCGCCGGCTCGCCTTCGCTCATTCTGGTTTTCCCTTTTCCACGCGAGGCTCAGGGAAAAGGCCGCTGCGCTAAAACCAGATGGCTCGGCTCCAAAATTAACCAACGAGGTGGTTTGGAATGTTCGTGCTAAATGGAAACTCGGAAGAGATAACCAAACTGTTCAGACCTTTCGGTTTGACAGAATACGAGGCGAGGGTCTACTTCACGCTTCAGGTGTGTGGTCAGACGAGGATAAGCAAACTGTGGACGAAAGCGGGAATTCCGCAGAGCAAGATTTACCAGATAGTGCCTGACTTGGCAATCAGGGGTCTTGTGGAAATAATTCCCAAGTTTCCAAAAGAGGTTGTGGCAAAACCGTTTCTTCGATTCGCCAACGACTTTCTTACAACAAGAAAGTGCCTGCTCGAAGAGATTGAAGAAAAGATAGAAGAACACAGGGAGGTGATGAAAAAGACAATCGGATATGTGCAGGTCCTTGGCTGACCTGCACTAGAAAAGTTTAAAGCTCGGGTCTCCGTAGATTAGTGGCGAATCCAAAAATTGTGCCGCTAGTGGCTCTCAGACCACTAGACCCGCCATCCTGTAAATTAAACGTAAACTAGTGAACGCATTTGCAATCAATCAACTTGGTGTCAAAAGTACAGTCATGAGGACCATCAGACATGGCATCAATAGGAATCTTTTTCATGCATTCATCATGTCGTCCCTTTTTACAAAACCAACAGACTTGTTCTGACAGATCGTTTTGTGACATAACCACTAATTCTCCATTTTTTAAAATATAGTTACATCGCCAGGAGCAGGTGAGTGATCATGTTTGTTTCGATGATATTCCATAAAGTCTTTATGAACTGCTTCTTGATGTTTTCTTAACTCTTCCATATTCTCAAACATGTCTTGGCATAGATAGCACTTGGGCTTGTGCTGATCTTTAATTGATAATACCATCAATACATAATCATAGTTTTGATATAATTGAATCTTTCAGTATTGATTTTTTAGACTGGTGTGAGCCATTTTAAGAACCGTTTATCTTTTGCTGATACAACATCCATGAAGATCTTGTGTAGTTTGAGAGTTACTTTGCTTGGCTTGCCATCTCCTATGGCTTTGTTATCAATTTCTGTGACTGGTTTAATTTCTGACGCAGTTCCAGTTATAAATATCTCATCTGCAGAATAGAGATCTTTCACATCAATGTTCTTCTCCGTAACGGATAATCTTTCAGCCTTTGCTATCTTTATGACGCTGTCTCTAGTTATGCCAGGTAATATACCAGCACTCAATGGAGGAGTAAACATTCTGCCATCGTTTACTAGAAAGATGTTTTCTGCACTTCCTTCAGCTACCTTGCCATCATAATTGAGCATAATAGATTCGTCGTAGCCATCTTTTAGGGCTTCTACTCTAGCAAGTGCAGCATTTGCATAGTTTGAAGCTGCTTTTGCTTGCATAGGTTGAGATCTAGCATCAATCCTTAACCAACTTGAAATCTTGCACCGCGTACCACGGATCTTTCCTGCTTTTGTATATTCTTGTAATGCTTCCACACACGCTATGGCAACATCGATCTTGTTTGAAGTTGGTGTTAATCCAAGCATGCCATAGCTATAATATGCTATTGGTCTAATGTAACACTCCTTTAAAGTGCTGGCCCTTACTGTTTTTATTATCGCATCAGTAATTTGTTTTTTTGAATAAGGTAACTTCATTGAATACATCTTAGCAGAGCTGAATAATCTATCAACATGTTCTGGCAAACGAAATATCATGGAACCCTTTGGCGTATTGTAGCATCTAATTCCTTCAAAGACTGCTGTGGAGTAATGTAATGCATGGGTAAGCACATGCACTTTTGCATCCTTGAATGGTACAAGTTTGCCATTCATCCATATTTTTCCAACCTCTTTCATAAGAAAAGGCAGTAAGTCTGGTAATTTAAAATTAAGCTGGTAAGACTGTATTATATGGAGCAGGTATTGCCATTTGTCGCAGTAGCACTTTTAGTGATAGGTTTGATAGGACAAGGATTTGAGATGAGAAAGATTCGTTTTTCTGCTGTAAAAGATGAAGACCTCTCATCAAAAAACATCTTCTTGCACAAAAGGAACTGGAAATGGTACATCCTGATTGCTGCAGGTCTTATCATATGGGCCGTATCTGGCGGCTTTGCTAGAGGAACTATATAGATCAGGTCTAAATATTGCCTTGTATAATTATACACTAGCGCGTGTTTTGGGTAACGCCGGGCTGATTCTAGATAAGAGGCCCAAGAACAAACCCACTTTGACTTCTATAGGTAAGGACCTGTAGGGGTCAATTGTTTTACTGATTTTTGATTTTGATCTAAACGAACTTGATCTTTGATCTTTCTGCATGAACTGCACGAATAGCTTTTTCTATATTATCATTCGCATCTTCTATCACAATTATGATTCTTGATGTTTCCTCCTGCGCATCCATATTTAGTATGTTTAATCCCACCTCTCCTATCTTCGAACTTGCTTTGGAGGCAATTTGCTGAACACGCCACATCTCATCTCCTATCAAGGTGATGACCCCTCTGTTGTAAGTTATTGTAGCTAACGAATCAAACGCAAGTATGTATCTCTCGTTTGTTTTGATATAGTCTGCATCAAGAAATAATATTCTAGTAAACTCAATGTCATCTTTTGTAAATGGCGATAAAACGACAAACTCACTATACCTCTTATCCTTTTCGAGTGAATCAAACAATCTCTGTGCAGCAGCACTCTCTATTCTCAATATGGCGCAGTTTCTTTTTCCTGTGACTATCTTGAGTGGATGACCGTTTGTGCTCTTTGGTTTTCTTTCTATTGTAGTCATTTTTGATGGATTATTCATGTCTGTTATTATTATTGGCATGTCTACGCCGTTTTCCACTATCTCCTTGATGGCTATAGGATCAAGTATCTTCATGCCAAACATGCCTGCAATTCTTGCCTCGTTGTAAGATAGTTGGTTTATGTCTTCTAACTCATCCTTTACTACTCGGGGATCTGCAGAGCGTATAGCACTATTCTTTTCAAAATCTATTCTGGTGTTGTATTTCTTACTAAATAATATGCCAAGATCTGCAGCTGTTCTGTCAGAACCTCCTCTCTCGTATGTTGTTTCCAAGCCATCTGCTGTCTTTCCAATGAATCCTCCTATTGTAAGGACATCATTTTTGTCCAGCAGTGCTTCTGTAGCTTCTATATTTCGAGCAGACTCGGATGCAAGAAAGTTTGCAGATTCAATGTTGTTGTCCGTTATTATAGGCCATATCTCAAATCCTACTACATCTGATTTGATGCCAATGCTTTTTAGCACATAATTCATTACATGTGACATTAGGATTTCTCCTGAATAAGCCAAGACACGCGATCTTATGACATTGGCAAACTCTTTTCTTTCTACAGCTTGTCTTAGGGTTTTTTCAGATTTTTCCAAAAACGATCTAATTGTCTTTTCACACTCGTCTTGGTATTTTTTATCAACAAATTTTAGCATTTGTTGATATGGTTTTTTTAAATCATCAACGCTTACAGCTTGTCCTAACTGCGCCCTTTGGCCAAGCTCAAGTGCAATGTCAGTGAGGGATTTTTGCTTGTTGCCCTGTAAAGTCAAAGGAGCAGAAAAAACTGCGATTACTTTGGAATCTTTTTTCAACTCCTTTATTCTTTTGATTATAAGAGGGACTAGATTACCATCTATTCCTATGGCACTTCCTCCAAACTTGGCAATAACAAGATTTTTCAAAACTTAATTACAGCACTTAAAATCCTTGTATAAAGTTTGGGTAAAAAATCAAACACAGACAATATATGATTAACTCATATCAAACTTGCATTATGTATATGTAGGTACGTGAAAAAGCGTTATGAGAGATGATGGAATGATTTCTACGCATTATTTAATATCTTTAGTTGTGCAACAACCTCATGAATACGTCGCGTGCACATTTTGAGGGTGTATTACATTGAAGGATCTTGTAGAAGGCGAGCTTTTCAAGGACAAGAATACAAACCACATTTTGCAATATGTCCCAGATGTAGGACTTGTACACAACGAAAAGCTTTGCAAAGAAATAACCGGCTGTATTAATTTTCAGCAAAACAATT
>JBOGRG010000112.1:0-2173 GCA_050749365.1 Nitrosopumilaceae archaeon | reverse complement strand
AGCTATTTATGATAACTTCTGGATCTTGCTGTATCTTCTTTCGTTATATTTAATTTACAAAAAGTGGCCTCTTTCACCTGTATCATATATCCTTGCGATACCATCAAAGGCACTTACTGCCATGTTTTTACCAATGTCTCTTTTTTTTATCTGGAGAGCAGATATTCCAAGACAAAAAAAGATACGCGCAGCAATCTCCTATGGAGTGATCATAGCAGTAGGCATAGCAGTCTTGGCTATGGTAAACACTCCAGAGAGTCAGACAGGATTTGATGGCAATGACTTTTGGCGTGGATTTACCTCGTGGGCATTTCAGCTAAGGTTTGATGGTATTGTACTTATCTTCCTCCTCCCTCTAATAGTGGGCTTGTTTATTGCCTCAAAAAGAGGCATGATACAGGCAGATTCTATCATGGTTTTGATAATGGGTATGCTCTTGTCAGCGCCTTTTCTGCAGGGTTTTACAGATTTCACAAACCAGCCATACAGGTTTGTTCCACTGATAGTGTTCTTTTCAATGGGTGTTGGTACGATACTTTCAAAAAAGACTAGCTAACAGGTCTAATTACAGTCCATACTGATGTAATTATATCACCGGGTGCAATTGGATATCCATCGTGATCAGAGACAGCCAACAGAATTGGAGCGTCATTTTCCATCGTACCCAATACAGTCTTTGATATCACATCCGACTCTTCGACCTGCTTTTTCACATCAACTTGGATTAGCTCAAAGTCTTGTCCTCCACTTGTTACAATTGATACAATAGGTTTTGAGTCAAGAAATTTGTTAAGTTTTTCAGGCTGTAGTATGGCTATCTTGTTTGCCTCAAGATATGCAACTAACTGGCCATCAGAATTGCGAACTTGGGTCTGCACGAATATGAAAAAAGTGGTATTAACAGACTCTGAAGATTGTGCATAAGTATCAAACAAGACAGGTGCAAGTAGAACAAAAGTAACCGCAATTATAGTTTTCATAACTCACCTACCAAGTAGAGTATTGTATAGTTTTACCGCATCGTTTTCATCTTTTGATCCTACAATTACTGCCGAGCCACTTTTTAGAAAGCTAGCAAATACACAATCAGATGAGATGCTAAGACCCATCTCTCCCTGATTATTCACTTTAAAGCCATTTGTTGCTGCTGTACTAGTCATCTTTTTGATGTCAAGTTCAATCTTTTGGGTTGGGGTTACAGAAAAGGTGCGCTTGCCCCTGTTTCGTCCACAAAGCTCTTCAATTATCAACTCCTTTTTTGGAGATTCTTCTGCCTTGCCAGAACCGCATACAGGGCATTCTTCCACCTTTGAAAAGGTACTTGAATTAAACTCTAGATTATCCAGATCCACATACAAAAGCTTGTTTGCCAAAGTTGGCTTTTTTCCAATAACAATTTTTACCGCCTCTGCCACCTCTATTCCACCTATTATAGAAAGAATAGAAGGATGTACCCCTTCTGTGCTACAGGTGGGCATGGAATCCTCATCTAGAGCTGGAAAGATGCAATGGTAACAAGCTGTCTTGTTTGGCAGAATAGTAAAGACCTGTCCAGATACGCCGACTGCAGCACCTGTAACAAACGGAATGTTTTTTTTCACACACGCCTTGTTTAGGGAATATCTTGCATTAACACTGTCAAGTGCGTCTATAACGACATCGCAACCATCCACTACATCCAAAGCAGTATAGTCATTTACAGAGATGCCAAGTGCCTCTATCTGTACATCATGATTCAGCTTTTGTAATTTCGCTGCAGCAACTTCTACTTTTACCTTGCCAATATCTGACTCGTCAAACATTGTCTGCCTGTGCAGATTTGATAGTTCGATAACATCCCTGTCAACTATGCGTAGCTTGCCAACTCCCATGGCAGCAAGTCTTGTAGTTATTGGATTGCCCAGTCCTCCAACTCCAACAACACAGATTTTTGCATTTTTTAGTTTTAGCTGCCCCTCATAGCCAATCTCTTCAAGCATGACCTGTCTTGAGTATCTATCAAGATCTATGCTTGATAGCTCCGAGCCGCCTGCCACCGCAGGTAGGATGTATACCTCATCACCGTCTTTTAGTGTAGTTTGCATTCCACCTGAAAATTTCATATTTTTTCCATTGATGTATATGTTGATCAAAGACCTAGGAGTACCATCAGTATTTAGAACGCGTCTTTGAA
>JBOGRG010000111.1:0-9612 GCA_050749365.1 Nitrosopumilaceae archaeon | reverse complement strand
TTGAAGGATTTGATAAACTGTAATCAAAAGTAACATGGAATATCTTTTCTGCTTCATACTGAAAGGCCTGAATCATTGCTAAAGCTGCAAGACCTGCACTTGCAATTGCAAAGCCTTTAGTGACTGCCTTTGTAGTGTTTCCTACTGCATCTATCTCATCTGTAACCTTACGGTTTTTCTCTCCCATACCTGTCATCTCTACAATTCCACCAGCATTGTCGCTAATTGGGCCAAATGCATCTATGCTTAGCACAATACCGGCAAGACTTAACATTGCCATGGCAGTAAGTGAGGTTCCAAAAATTCCATACAGTGCAGCTTGTGACGGATCTGGTGCAGCAGATGAAGCTACTGCAAACGATGTAGCTAAGGCAACAACTATTGCAATCATAAAGGGTCCTGTCGAGCGCATTCCTTGAATTATTCCCATCAGTGTTAGTGATGCGTATCCCCACTTTGCGGCTGCAGCAATTTCTTGTACAGGCTTGAACCTGTAGCTTGTAAAGAAATCCGTTATTCTTTGAATGATTGGTACCAGCACCACCCCAATTACAGTACTGCCAAATAATGCATATGCAAGTGGAGTTTGGCCTAAGAACAAGTATGTGAAAACAAAATTGAGTGCGACTGCTACTGCAGCAGAGACATAAAATGCACGGTTTAGCGGTTTCATGACCTCAATCATCTTTCTTGGGCCAATAGTTGCAGCTCCAATAATTGAAGCAATAAGTCCTGATGAGCCAATTAAGATTGGATAAAGCAGATTTTCTGGCGTACCAATTAATGCTGCAAGAAGCAAAGACGCAAGCATAGTTACTATATAAGATTCATAAATATCAGAGCCCATTCCCGCTGCATCTCCAACGTTGTCACCAACATTGTCTGCAATTGTTGCTGGGTTTCTAGGATCATCTTCTGGGATGTTTGCCTCTACCTTTCCAACCAAGTCTGCGCCCATGTCTGCAGCCTTTGTGAAAATTCCGCCGCCAACTCTGATAAACAAGGCAATTAGGCTAGCACCTATACCAACACCTGCAATTGTGATAGGATCTGGAAATACGAAATAAAGCAAAGTGATTGCCAAAAGTGCCATCGCAGGAACTGCAAGACCTACTGTTGCTCCACCCCTGAATGCAAGGGCAAACGTATGACCAAGTCCCTGTCCCGATAAGTTTGCTGCACGAACTGCAGCCTTGACAGTTATTTTAAGTGAGATCAGTCCTGCAACTGCAGAAAGCCCAGCACCTACTGCAAAGGCAATTCCGTTGGAAAATCCAATTGCAGCTCCAATTAAAACAGAGAGACCTATTGCGATTGGGATGACAATCTTCATCTCTCTTCGCAAAAATGCCATCGCACCTACCTTGACAGCATTTGAAATATCTAGCATTTGTTGTGTGCCAGGTTTTTGTCTTGAAACCCATATAGCAAAACCGGCCGCAACAAGAAAAGAAGCAATAGAGGCGCCAACAGGTATAAGCTCGTGTAGCGTCATTTGTTAGCTTGCCTATTTGCGGTAAATATAAATCATCTCGGAGAGATGCTACTTTCTTCTTTTGTAGGGTGAAAATGTTTTTCCCGCAAGTCCTTGTCTGACAAGCTTGTTGAATCTCTTTCCATGACTCAGATATGGAAACCTAAGATGAATCAATTCATGTACTATGGTGTTTTCCAAAGTTTTTTCGTCTGGCATCTTTCTTACGTTTACAAAAACCATGTTGTGTTGCATATATGACACTCCATAGTACTTGTATGCCGAGGTTCTGCGTCCTTGCGTCATTTCTTTTGGCATCTCAAGAACTTGCTTTGTAGTTAAAAGTACTCTTGGTTCTTGTATGCCAAACCTGTTTGCATAAATTCCTGTCTTTTCTAGAATTTTAAATTCCAAGTTATAATCAAGCTTCACAGCTTTCTGATCTTGCAAATATAGTTTAATTACAAATGTCAATTGTTGTCTCTGCGATTGTTTACTTTTGCTATTTTACCACAAAAATGGTTATTTAGGGTCAGATATTGTGTAGCTTAATCATAAATCATACAGCCACCGTCTCATCATACCCCAACTAACTCATAGAATCCATAATTGATTGTGCTTTATTTCTTATCTCTGAATTCACTTTGACAATCACCAGCCCCTCGTTTGGCTGACCATACAAAATTACAGCATTTTCTGGTGCGTATATACACGTTGGTAGAACAAGTAAGTCTTCCTCTCCTGTCACTGTAATTCTTGTAGGCAAAGGTGACTTAAGCGCCTTTTTTATTGTGCCAATACAATCGATTGTAATTTCTGCAGCTGGATTGGTACAGGAAAGTGATGTTTTAACACTTGAAGACGGTAGTTCCCTTCTGGTTCTCTTTTCCAACCCATCTACAATTTGTAATGATGGAGTGATGCCATAGCTGATCAGTTTTTCTGTGGTTGCATCACCAACAGAAATTATAAATGAATTTGCAGGAATGTTTTCCAAAATGTTTTCTTTTGTTGCATCAGAATCTTTAAGCAAAATTCCAAGTGGCTTTTTTAGCTTGTCTCTTAAATTTTCTGGAAGATGCACAACGTATCTTTCTTTTATGCTATTTCTGTGTAGCTACTTCGGCCTTCATCTCTTCGCTGAGTTGTGCTGCAAGTATGCTACATCTTGCCGCCACATTTTTTGCAGCAGCTGTAAAGGCCTCTGCATGTGCAGATCTGGGATCCGTCACCAGGACTGGCTTGCCTGTATCAGAGCCTTCCATGATTCCAGGATTTAGAGGAATCTCACCAAGAAATGGTATGTTGTATTTTTCACTAATCTTTTTTGCGCCACCTTTGCCAAAGATGTGATGGTTTGTGTTACACTCTGGACACCTAAAGTAGCTCATGTTTTCTATCACTCCAATTATTGGCACGTTTAGTTTTTGGAACATTCCAAATGCTTTTACTGCGACATTGCTTGCTACGTCTTGCGGTGTTGTAACTACCAATATTCCAGTGATTGGTATGGTCTGAGCCAAAGTTAGCGGTATGTCTCCTGTGCCAGGAGGAAGGTCTACTATTAGATAATCCAAATCAGTCCAGTTTGTATCAACAAGGAACTGCTTTACTATCCCAGATATGATAGGACCTCGGTATATTGCAGCTTGATGTTCTTGGTCTGCAAAGAAACCAAAAGAAACAACCTTGAGTCCATGAGATTCTGCAGGCTGGAGCTTGTTGTTTTCAACTTGCATCTCGGCTTTACCCATGCCAAGCATCAAAGGAACGCTTGGGCCGTAAATGTCTGCATCAAGCAGTCCAACCTTTGCACCAGTTTGTGCTAACGCTAACGCAAGATTTACTGAAACTGTGGTCTTTCCTACTCCGCCTTTTCCACTTGCCACACCAATTATGTTTTTAACAGTAGGCATCACCTCATCCATGCTTAGCGCACGTCCTTCCATGACCTTAGCAGTAATTTTCATGTCAAACTTGGAAATTCCTGGGATGGTTGCTATTGCCTTTCTAACGTCCTGTTCTATTTGATCGTTGAAAGGACAGGCGGGTGTCGTTAACTCTAAAGTAAACTTGAGATCGTTTCCGTCTATCTCAAGATCCTTGATCATTCCCATGGACACAATGTCTTTTTTGAGGTCAGGGTCGATTACTGTACTTAGAGTCTGTAGTACTTGGTCTACTGCAACCATATTGTAAAAAAAACCATTTACATTATTTAAACATAGGCAAAATTTGCTAATAACATTCCAAAGATTCATAAATTGACATTTAAACAATTTTTCTAGATGTTTTCTGTATCTACCCTTACTGATGTAGTTAGAATTCCGCCAAAACTGTTTGGTGAGTCTCTAAAAAAGGCGTCAATCACTATTTTGAGAGAAAAATATGAGAGTATGATAAATCCCGAGCTTGGCTATGTCATCATGATACTTGACACCAAAGTAGAAAACATGGGAAAGATTGTTTCTGGTGACGGTGGAACATATCATAAAGTAGAATTTAACGCCTTGACATTTTATCCAAAACTGCAAGAAATTGTACGTGGGGAGATTGTTGAAATTACTGACTTTGGCGCATTTGTAATAATTGTTGCTACTGATTCTTTATTACATCTTTCACAAGTATTGTATGATTATCTAAAAAGTGATGTCAAATCAGGAATGATACTAGCAAACCAGAGTGGGCGAACTTTAAAGATTGGTTCTACACTTCGTGCAAGAGTTACTGCAGTATCACTTGGCAAGACAGCCGCGATGAAGATTGGTATAACATGCAGACAGCCCTTCCTTGGTGCAGATGAATGGATTTCTGAAGAGATAAAGAAAGCCAAAGCGCCCCCACAAGCTGAAAAAGCCAAAGCACCTGCACAAGCTCAAAAAGCCAAAAAGACAGTAGAAGCAAAGTGAAAAAAATATGGTAAAAGAGATGGCATGCAGAAAGTGCAAATTTGTAACTATAGGTAAAGTGTGTTCTGTATGCAAGTCATCTGATTTGACTCCTGATTGGCGAGGATCTGTTCTTATCGTGGATCCAGCAAATTCTGTTGTTGCAAAATCACTTGGAATAACAGAAAAAGGCAAGTATGCGCTCAAGGTAACCTAGATTGCATATACGTGTAAAAAAGGCGCTAGCAAGTTTTTTAGCTGAGGACATTGGAAAAGGAGACGTCACAAGTAACCTTTTACAAAGAAAAAAAATCTCTGCAAACATAATATCACGAGAGGCAGGAATTATTGCCGGCGTGCAATATGCAAAAGAGATCTTCTCCTCAAAGGGATGTCAAGTCAAGATCATGAAAAAAGATGGTCTTAAAATCAAGCCAAATGATATAATAATAATTATCTCAGGCACTGCACAAGCCGTGCTCTCATGTGAGAGAACGGCACTAAATCTACTGTCTAGGATGAGTGGAATTGCAACTCAGACTAATATCTTGGTGCAAAAGATACGGAAGATAAATCCCAAAGTCAAGCTATACTCTACAAGAAAGACTGCGCCGGGGCTGCGCATATTTGACAAGGAGGCAGTAGAAATCGGCGGAGGACACAAGCATAGAATCTCGCTTGATCAAATGATAATGATAAAAGACAACCATATCGCTGTGGCAGGTTCTGTGTATCCACTGCTAGATAAAGCTAGAAAGAAAAATAAAAAAATCGAGGTAGAGGTTGAAAACCTACATAATGCAATAATAGCTGCACAGGGGGGCGCATCGATAATAATGCTTGACAATCTTTCTCCAAAAGAAATCACAGAAATTGTTGCTACCTTGAAAAAACTTGGCCTGATAAATAAAGTAAAGCTTGAAGCATCAGGTGGAATCGATTCTACAAACATCCAGTCCTATGCAAGAACTGGAGTAGACATGATATCTGTTGGCAAGATTACAAGTTCGGTTTCTGGACTGGACCTGAGTCTTGAAGTTAACTGATTGCAAGCATGCGATCTATGGCAAGTCGTGCTTTTTGAGCAATATTTTTTGGAACCTTGACTTCGTACTTGTCTTCTTTTAGTGATGCATAGACTTTGTCAAGTGTTATCATCTTCATGTATTGACAGACTGCATTTTCAGAAACTGGGATAAAGTCTTTTTCTGGATTTTGCTGCCTCATTCTGTATAAAATTCCAGTCTCTGTTGCAACAACAAAATTCTTTGCCGGTGAGTTCTTTGCATAATTCATCATGCCCTCTGTGGATAAGAACTGGACTTGGCGGCTTCCGTAATCTCCTTCTGCAACATCATACATCAGTGAAGTGGTACAGCCGCACTCTGGGTGTACAAGAAACTCTGATCCTGCATACTGGTTTAGTCTTTCTTGTACATCTTGTGATCTTATGCCTGCGTGCACATGGCACTCTCCAGCCCAAATGTACATGTTCTTTCTGCCGGTTATCTTTGCTACATAAGATCCCAAGAACATGTCTGGCAAAAAGAGGATCTCTTTGTTTTCTGGAATTGATTTTACTACATTTACTGCATTTGATGAAGTGCAGCAATAGTCAAGCTCCGACTTGACCTCTGCTGTTGTATTAACATACCCAACAGCTATGGCACTTGGATGCTCTGCTTTCCACTTTCGCAGCTGATCTGCGGTTATGGTATCTGAAAGCGAACAACCTGCAGCCAAGTCTGGGATGAGTACTTTTTTATCAGGACACGTGATTGCGGCAGTCTCTGCCATAAAGTGAACTCCACAAAAGAGAACTGTTTTGTGGTTTGTCTTTGCAGCTTGTCTTGATAGTCCTAGCGAGTCGCCTACGTAATCGGCAACGTCCTGTACATCAGGAATCTGGTAGTTGTGAGCCAAAACGAGAACATCTTTCTCTTTTTTAAGCCTCAAAATTTCTGACTTTAAGTTCATCTATACAAAATAAAATCAGTATTATTTCGCATTTAAAGCATAAGGTGAGGGGCAGATTTTACGGCATAATGATACGAATTGGCAATATTTGCCAACTCAAGTCCCTACCCTGATGTCTTGCTTGCAGATTGCTCTCAAGCATTCTATTGCAGACAAGATTGCAAGTCTGCTTGTCTTTGGGTTGACACTTGGTACGTTTTCAACTTTGATTGAGAACTTGCCAAACTTTCCTTGCGCTATGATTTCGTGAGTGTTTTTGTCAGTCTTTGGGTCTGCAACTATTCGCACTTTGGTCTTTTCACTGCCCAGTCCTGCCAAACTAAGTAGTGCAGCTACGTTGATGTTTGCAGGAAAGAGCCTTACTGCATCTCGTGCGTTGCCTTCAAAGATTGTTACTGCCTTGTCAATCTTGTCAAGGTCTATCTTTGAGGTCTCAAAAAACTTGGCTCCCTTTAGTGATCGTGGATTCTTTGTTGTTACTAATGTAACATACTCTAGCTCGTCTTTTGTTGCCCTAATACCATCAAGGCCAAGTATTGCGCCAGAGGGGAGATAGACTGATTTTTTAAAATCTTGGCAGCCTTCTAGTATTATATCAAGGATTGATTCGTCTAAGAGCGCACCAACACTCATTATCATCAAGTCTTTTCTGTTTTGT
This sequence comes from Nitrosopumilaceae archaeon, assembly GCA_050749365.1. Classification (GTDB taxonomy): domain Archaea; phylum Thermoproteota; class Nitrososphaeria; order Nitrososphaerales; family Nitrosopumilaceae; genus JBBDNF01. The sequence goes on along the minus strand of JBOGRG010000111.1, from coordinate 2,615 downwards.
AATATGGAAAGCGCATTATCCCTAACTGCGTCCTGTGATGCAGCTTCAACTATTAGATCTACTGGAGCCGCTGCAAGTAACCCAACGTTTTCAGTTATTGCAGGTTTGTCTTTTAGCTTTTTTACTAGTGAGTTTGACGCATCCTTTGAAAAATCATGCACATGAGTAAGTTTGGCTGGAATCTTTCCAGAATCTATTGCCAAAGCAATCTCTGTTCCAATAGCACCACAACCTAAGAGTCCTATTCTTTTCAAGCTGATCAAGCTTTGTCATATGCCCTTGTTAAAGCTATAACTTTAAGCAAGATTTGATCAGAGATATGATGACAAGGAAAAACAGTGTTTTGAAAATGAATTCTAATAAATCAGGACTAATGGAAAAGTTTCTCTTTAGAATAGCAAAGCAGTGGATAGCAGGTGACACGATGGAAAAGGCACTAGAGTCAGCACGTATTGCATGCGAAAAAGGCATGGATGCTATCATAAACAAGCTTGGGGAGCATCTTGCATCAAAGACTCAGATTGAAAATACAGTAAAAGAATATTCTGAGATTGTTTCTCGTTTGCGAAAAGCAGAAGTGGAAGGTGGCATATCTATCAAGCCCACACAACTTGGTCTGTCACGAAGCAGGAAAGAGTGTCTACAGAATTATAATATCATAATAGAAAAGGCAGCCCAGTCGCAAGCATTCGTATGGATTGATATGGAGTCATCAGAATATACCGATGATACCATTAGAATCTATCTTGATTTGTTTGGCAAATATGAAAGACTGGGAGTAGCAATACAGGCAAACCTTAAGCGCTCTAAGAAAGACTTGATGAGACTTTTAGAAAAGGGGGCAAAGATACGGCTAGTCAAGGGAGCGTATAGTGAAAATAAAGAGATTGCATTTCAATCAAGAAAGCAAGTGGACCAAAATTATCTAGCTTTAATGGAGATGCTTTTTCTACATGGCAATGAATTCGGAATTGCTACACACGATTCTGATATGATAGAACAAGCAATCAATCTATCAAAAGGTCACGAAAAAAAATTCGAGTTTCAGATGCTCAAAGGAATTCGGGATGAGCTAAAACCAGATCTCTTAAAAAAAGGATTTTCTGTAGCAGAGTACATACCGTATGGCACAAATTGGTTGCCTTATTCTATTAGAAGACTAAAGGAAAGAAAGCGAAACATCCTGCTTTTGGGAAGTTCGTTTATTCACTCACATCGAGTCTGAGTTTGCTCTCGCATAAACTGCAACAAGTAATATGCTCCACCAGCTCCCTTGCCTGAAATTCCTGAGTCCTTCCAGCCAACAAATGGCTGAGCACCAACAAGTGCGCCTGTAGTTGCACTTGTGGCCCTGTTTGCGTATGTGACACCAGCTTGGATTTTGTCAAAAAATGTCTCTAGTTGGTTTTTGTCTTGGCTAAATATTCCTGCAGTTAGGCCATAATTAGTATTGTTTGCAAGCTTGATTACCTCATCAAAACTTTCAAACTCTGAGACACAGACAAAGGGCAAAAAGAGTTCTTCCTTTACCAGCTCATGCTCCTGTGGTAGATCTGTAACAATTGTGGGCTGGACAAAATAGCCATTCTTGTATTCAGAGTCTTTTAACACGATACCGCCATAAACTATCTTGCCATCTTTTTTAGCAAGCTCTGTCATTCTCTCAAACCTTTTTAATGCGGCATCGTTGATTACCGGTCCTAAAAAGACATCGTTTTGCCATGGGTTTCCAATCTTAAGTGATCTTGTTTTTGCCACAAGTCTTTCCATAAACTGGTTTGCAACATTTTTTTGTACATAAACTCTGGAGCATGCACTACACTTTTGTCCGCCGTATCCAAATGCTGCTCGCATCACTCCCTCTGCCGCTTTTTCAAGATCAGCTGACTCTGTAACAATAACTGGATTCTTTCCACCCATCTCTGAAATAAATGGTCTTGGACTTTTTTCAATAAATGATCTAAACCCTAACATACCAACTTCCTTGGAACCAGTAAAGGCTATTCCGTCAACAAGCGAACTCTCAAGTATTGCTTTTCCAACAACACTTCCTGCACCAGTAACAAAGTTTAGTGCAGCAGGTGGTAGCTTGTGATATATTGCTTCTACAAACTTGTAAGCTGAAAGTGGAGTATCGCTTGCTGGTTTGAGTACTGCCGTGTTGCCAGTTAGCAGAGCGCCTGTAGTCATTCCAATTGCAATTGCTGAAGGGAAGTTGAATGGAGAAATTATTCCCCACACGCCATATGGTTTAAGGACGCTTCGGGTCTTCTCATTTGGAACGGCGCTCTTTGTCTCTTTAGAATAGCCCTCATTTGCTTCAAGCTGGTATGCATAAAATCGCATAAAATCAATTGCCTCATCTACATCGCCCATTGCTTCTAGCCTGCTCTTCCCATTCTCAAATGACATTATGGTCGCAAGCTTGAATTTCTCAGAAGAAAAAAGATCAGCACATTCTCGAAATATCTCAACTCTTTGTTGGTACGGAATTGAGCTCCACTTGGAAAAGGCATTTTTTGCAGATTCTATTGCACTAAGAGTGTCTTCCTTTGTTGCCATTGGAAAATTTGCTATGACAATGTTTCTATCAGCTGGAGACTTTACTTGGAACT
>JBOGRG010000110.1:0-5673 GCA_050749365.1 Nitrosopumilaceae archaeon | reverse complement strand
TCGATAAATTTGACATAATCTTTGTCGCAACTACGGCGGATTATTTCATAATTACCTATGACAAAATAAAATTAGTTATGGAAAATAAAACGAAAGGAACAATGATATTGGATATATCGGATCCTAGGGCAGTTGATGAGAAAGTCTCTACGTTTCCTGGAACTAAATTAATGTTTAGAGATCAAATTATTGAGATGGAGGAAAGAAATTTGAAAGCTAGAAATGAGGAAGTTCTTGCTGCAGAAAAAATGATTAGTAATGAAGTTCCAATTATCGAGGCAACGATGAAACGACTTGAACCAGAACCCTTAGTTAAAGACGTATTTGCCAGTGTAGACTCGCTAAGAAAAAAAGAATTAGAGAAAGCATTACAAATGCTAGGAGAAACTGATGAGAAAAAAATCAAAATCATTGACGAGTTAACAAAGGCTGTTGTAGAAAGCATTGTTTCTATACCTGTGAACAATTCAAAAAAAGCATTAGAACAAGATAATCCATAACTGCTTGAAACCGCAAGCAAATTTCTTGATTCCCCAAACAGAAAAGGAAATTGATGCCATTTCTAAATTTTAACATGCATTTGAAGTGTCGATCTACAAGGAAGCCAAAAATACCTTTACCCTGATCGCTCGTAAAACCAATGAAACAAAATATATGTTACCAGTTTTTTACCCATGATGATGTCAACACTTGTATGCAGAGATTATGGTTTTGAGTGCAATTTTATTGCCAAAGGAGACGATACTGCAAAGGTAATCGCGGAATTCAGTAAACATTCTGCTGAGGAACACGGAATCGAATACTCCAAAGAAGCCTTAATGCAATTCATACTAAGAAAAGGCTGAAAAGCCAAATTTATTGCCAAAAAATTTGGCGAACATAGTGAAAAAGAACATGAATTGAGTATGCAAAAGAAACCCTAACAATTCATGTTAAAAAATGAGCAATAATCTAAAAAAGTGAATAATGTGATGAATTAAAAAAATTTTAATGGTTAGCCGTATGATTCGTATTTTGCTTCGAAGCTTCCATCTTCACGTTTATCATGCATAGTTACAAAACCTTTTGGAGCAAGATAATTCATACAGCCATCTATTGTTCCTTGCCAACCACAAATGTAGAACATTGTATTATCTTTTGTAATTTTTTCTCCGATGAGCTTCTCTAGTGGCGAAGGTTCGCCATCTTTTGATCTCAAAAAGTTTTCTACTCTGCCTGTCTGCCCATTCCATGATCTGTTAAACCATTCTTCCGGTCTGCTTATAGAAGCTCTATATCTAAAGTTCCACTTGTCTTTTCCTCTGTCAATACTTTCCGTCTCTAAATTGGTCAAGAGTTCTCTATAACCAAGTTCGTCTACATAACTAGCACCGTGTAAAATAACAATCTCTCTTTTATCCCCCACCGCATGAAGATGTTGCGCAAAACTTACAAAAGGTGCAAGACCAGTACCTCCACCCAAGCAAACAATTCTTCTATTATCTTTACTACCATCAGGTAATGTTTCATTAATTGTTAAAGCATTTCCTATTGGTTTTACCAAAGTTACCTGATCTCCTTCACTTGCATAGAATAACTGGGTTGTAACACGACCAGGTAATGGTTTTCTAACCCATCTTATGTATAACTCGATATATTTTCTATTTTCTGGATGAGACGCAATTGAATATGCTCTACGAACAATCTTATAATTTTCAGATACTACTGGAATACCGATGGTAGTGAATTGACCTGCCTTATAATCTGGCATAATGCCATCATTTGGAACCATACGTAAAATTACAAGATCTTCTTTGAGTAATTGAACATAAGTAATAGTTGCTTTTTTCTCTACGACCATTCTTGATTGATCTGATACTCAGTGGTTAAATATCTTATGAAATTTCTGTCATGATGATTATGCAAATAACAGCTTCTTCAAGTGGCGCTCATGAGATTCCTAAATGGGTTAAAAATAATGCCAAATGGTGGGCGCTGAGGGTTCTTTCTGCTTTTGCAAATATTCCCTTCATTCTTTTGTCATAGTCACGAAACTGTAACTCTAGCATGGTGTTTGTATTCAGACCTGAGGGAATTAAACAAAATGGTGAGGGCCCTTGAGGGGAATCGAACCCCTGTCCGGGGATCCACAGTCCCCTATACTGGCCACTGTACTACAAGGGCCACAAGTACGGATCCTTTCTTGTCTAGTATTAATCTTAACTAACTTTGCTGAATTGTTAAGCTGTTGTTTTAGTGGTTAGTATAAGCTGTAAGTTTATTACGACCAAAAAATACCGCAAAAATATGATAAAGGGTGTGCTGTGGTTTGTTGCCATGGGAATAACCTCTGTGATTACACTTTATGGTGCAATCTATCTACTTCCATGGAAATAACTGTCTTGTAATTCTAAACTGATTGAAAATCATAGAAGTTAAGTTACTATTTGGTTGCAAATTAACTATAATGAAATTTTTTCTTTAGTTTTCTTAACTTGCGCATGCCAAAGGACTTTACCTTCCACCGTTTTGTATATTTATATGTAACAAAGGCAGAAAGTGCAGTAGACGCACCTAAAGCAGGAAGCATCCAAACAAAATTAGTTTCTAGATTTGGGAATATACCAAATACTGTTGCAAGAGTGTTAGGCACTAATACTGCGGTTCCAGCTACTGTAAGCCAAACTATGAGTGTTGCTAGTTTGTTAGAAACTTCAGCCTGTATTACGTTTATTCCTGTAGCAACTACCTGCATGACGTTTTCTGACATTTGAATCTGACGGTCGAGTCTACCAAGAATAACTTCAAACTTGGCAAGAATTGCATCATCGTCTGAGATCATGTCAGCATCACCGTATTTTAGATTCTGCACAGTATCGTAAGTAGCCCATACTGCATTAAGAAAAGTAAGAAGAGATGTCTTCATGTCAGAAAGTTCGAGGGAGAGATCCTTCTGGATTTGTCTAGCACCTGCAAGATCAAGCTCAAGCTGTTCTGCCCTTTCTACAATTAAGCGCAAAATGGAAAAGTTTGTCTCACTAAGTTCGTCTATTATCCTTGCTAAAAGTATGGTCTGCCTATCATCCCAGTTTTCCGGTTCTTTAGGAAGCTTACGCAAAAGTGTGTTTGAATAATTGTATAGTCTGGTTATCTTTCCTCCATAATCGTCATGGATTGTGACGACAAGATCCTTTTTTATAAATATCAAAAGAGGCGATGTCTGTGTTTTATTTGCACCTGTCACAACAAATGGAAGCATTAAACCTAATGTATCACCCCTGTCTTCGTAATTTGATACATATCCAGACAGAAGAACAGACGGATCCATGTTTATGCCAAGGTTTGAAAGAATTTTTGGTGTTTCTTCAACAATGTTGTCTACAACGCACTCAATCCAAGTAAGATTTCCAAGTGTAACTGTTTGTGCTGCTTCGGCAAGCTGAACGCTTGGTTTTTTGAATGGAGTTCCTTCCGTCTGTAAACCAGCTACACTTACAGCCTTTATCATATGGAATAAAAACTAATTTTCAGTTATATACACGTATTTGTGAATCATGTCTCACAGTTCTTGCTATTTCCTGTAAATTTAATTAAAACCATGTTAAATTAGTTTCATGAGTTGTTCTGGCGAAACCGTTGAATCTGATAGTGAAATAATACAGATAAAACCAAAGATATTGAGTCAGCTAAAAAAGGCAAAGTATGGAGTCTCTGATCATTCTACAGTAGAATTATGTCACTGGACAAAAAAGTCGTTCAAAAACGAAGGCGATTGTTATAAAATGAAATTTTACGGCATTACAACCCATAGATGTATGGAGTTTTCTCCAGCTGGTATGTATTGTGAAAATAGATGTGTTTACTGCTGGAGGCCAATGGAATTTTATAATTCTATGAAAATGCCTGAAGATAAAGTAGCAGAACCGGAAGTTATTGTTACTAATTTAATGGAAGAGAGAAAAAAGCTGATCATGGGACACTATGGCGATCCCACACAGAACAAGAAAAAACTTGATGAATCATTGCTTCCAAGCCACTATGCTATATCACTTTCTGGAGAGCCTACAATGTATCCAAAGCTTCCTCAACTTATAAAGTACCTAAAGACCCTGCCTGCGACCAAATCAATCTTTCTTGTTACAAATGGGCAGGAACCTGAAATGCTACAGAGATTAGAAGACGAGGATGCACTGCCTACGCAGATATATCTTTCTACAAATGCACCAAATGAGAAAGTGTTCCAGCTCATTAACCGACCAAGATATGAGGACTCTTGGAAGCGGTGGAATACCAGTCTTGAGATGCTTTCAAGGATGAATACAAGAACCGTAATCAGGATCACTTTGATTAGAGAGTACAACTTTAAAGATGAACTGGTTCCAGAGTTTGTTCAAATGCTAAAACACGGAAACCCGCACTTCATAGAGGTCAAGTCGTACATGCATATAGGTCGATCTACAAACAGACTAGAATATTCAAATATGTTAGAAATGTCTGAGGTTAGACACTTTGCTTGTGAGCTTGCAAATAAGAGTAGAATTTTTTCAGTTATGGATGAAAGCACAGTATCTAGAATAGTAGTACTTCAAAATCAAGATAGATTCATAGACCGCTGGATTCCTGCTTATGCAAATACCAATTAGCAAATTTTGTCATCGAAATATATCTGTGTGAAACTAGATTTTTATTTTCTAGCTGTGAATAAGTCTTGTTTTGACCTTCAGGAATAAAGATTGGATCGTATCCCCATTTTTTCCCCATCGGTTTACTTGAAATTTTTCCATTCACAGTGCCCTTGAATAATAAAGCGCTTCCTTTTCTTTCACAGTATGCTATAACAGACTGGAATGACGCCTTTCTTGTTGATTTTAGCAGATTTAAGATGCCTTTAGTTCCTATTGTTTTGAACGCAAAAGATGAATAAGGGCCAGGAAACCCGTTTAGAGAATTTATGAAAAGACCATCATCCTCTATAATGACGGGTCTTGAACATTTGGAAAAGGCATCGAGTACTTTGTGTAATGCCACTTCTTCTAGCGTATCTGCTTGTATTTCCTGCAGCTTACATCTGAAAAATTTTAGATTAATGCCGAATTTCGACAAAATGTTGCTAGCTTCTTCATACTTGTCTTTGTTTGAAGAGGTAAATAAAATCCTAGACAACGTTTGCGTATCTACCCCTTCCTTCTATAACTGAAACCTGAGTGAGCACTCGATTCTGCCTTGAAGTTCCTACAATCTTTTTGTATCCTTTTAGAAATCTAATCCATGATTTTTCCATGATCTGGGCATGTGCACTATTTAGTATTTCTTTGAAAAGTCTCAGATCTATTGCATGATCTTCTACACGCTCTGTTCGCTGGGCAAGCCCGAAATCAATTACAAACACATTGTCATGCATTACAATAAAGTTTGATGTGGTAAGATCTCCGTGCATGACTCCGTTTTTGTGTAACATGCCTACAATTTTACCAATATCTTCACATGTTTTAATCACTATGCGGTTTTCTAGATCCCGTATGAGGCTTCCTTCTATGTATTGCATGTATATTTTACACATTTTCGTGTCAACATAATATACAAGAGGAGCACAAACGCCAAATGATTTCACATCAGATATTATGCTTGACTCACGTATAGTTCTCTGTTCTCTTATTCTTCTATCAAGTGCTGGATTTCGATAATCTTTTCTTT
>JBOGRG010000109.1:0-3786 GCA_050749365.1 Nitrosopumilaceae archaeon | reverse complement strand
CTAATACAGCAAGTAATTCTGGAATCCCTTCTCCACTTCTGGCGCTTACTGGAACTATTGATATTTCCTTTGTAAAGTCCTTAACTCTGTAAAATGCTTCCGAGTTATAACCAAGAATAGAGAGTGTTCCAACCACATTGTAGAGCAGCTCATCAAGTGCTGTTTGTATAGATGGATCCTGTTCCTTTATTGATTGTGAAATAAACATGGTGGTAGGCTTTTTCCATCCTGAGATCATGTCTATTTTGTTTAATGCTATTACAAAGGGTACCTTTCTGCTTTGTAATATTTTCAAGCTCTCATTTGTCTGTGGCTGGAATCCTCTGTTTACATCAACAACCAGAATTGCAATATCTGCTGCCGAACCTCCACGCGACCGAAGGTTTGTAAATACTTCGTGGCCTGGCGTGTCAATTACCAAAAGTCCCGGAATCTGATCCTTTCCACCACTTAGTTTTGTAAAAAGTGGGCCACATACACTCTTGATTGTATCAGATGGAAGAAAACTTGCTCCTATGTGTTGTGTGATGCCACCGGCTTCCCTACTTTGTACAGCAGTTCCACGAATTTTATCAAGTAACGAAGTCTTACCAGAATCTACGTGACCTAGAACTACTACAATTGGCTGTCGTATTTTCAACCCCTTTTCACTTGAATACTACAGCTACTTCCTTTTCAAAACTTTCCTTAGAATCTGAGGCATGAATTATGTTATCTGTTAATCCAAGCCCAAAGTCACCTCGTATTGAGCCTGGAAGTGCTTCAAAGGATTTTGTGGAGCCTACCATAAGCCTTGTTGTGTTTACAGCATCGTTACCCTCAATTACAGCAGCAACAACTCTACCTGATGTGATAAAAGACACCAGCTCGCCAAAAAATGGTTTTGATTTGTGGGCAGAGTAAAATTCTTCTGCCATTTCCTTTGTGAATGTAAACATCTTAAGTTTGACTATCTTGAAGCCCTTGTTTTCGAATCTTGTGAGAATTTGACCGATTAGTCTTCTCTCTACACCATCTGGCTTTACTATGAAAAGCGATTGCTCAGTCATTTACTTTTTGACCTTGATGCCGCCCTTTACGTATTTATTTGTCCACTTGAGCCTTCGTGGGTCACGCTTTAGTACAAGCATGTTTTTTCTGCACTTTGAGGAACAAAACCAGAAAACCGTTCCATCATTTTTGACAAGCATTGTTCCAGATCCCTTAGCTACTGGCCTGTTACAAAAACTGCAGGGCTTTACTAGTACACTCAATGTGTAATCACTTTATTTTTCGCGCTTCACGTTCTGTCTCGCGTAGCATCAAAATGTCAGACATCCTTACTGAACCCTTGACATTTCTTGTCAGGATTCTTCCTTTGTCTTTTCCTTCCATTATTTTTACTCTAACTTGTATTACTTCACCTGCAATGCCTGTCCTGCCTACAATCTGGATTACTTCTGCAGGAGTTACTGCCTCGGTGCTCATTTGCTAGCTTTTCCACCTTTAATCTGTGAAAGTGACGCCACTATCTGATCAACAATATGTTGTGCATCGCCTGCATCTAAGATTGCGGCTGCTGCAGATGTCACATCTATTCCAAGTGCTTTGCCTAATTCTTGTTTACTGGGAACAAACGCATATGCTGCACCACGTTCCTCGCAAAGTATTGGAAGGTGTGCCACTACCTCTGGAGGCTCTACATCTTCGGCAATTACTACAAGTTTGCTTATTCCTCGTTCGATCGCTTTTGTGACCTCGTTGGTACCTTTCTTTACCTTTCCGCTCTGATGAGCTACTCTTAATGCTTCATAGATTGGACTGACCAAGTCCTGAGGTACCTCAAACTTGACGTAATAGGCTTTAGCCAGATGTATCACCCAAAGGGATCATTTCCATCCCTAGAGTGCTTTCAATTGGTTTTAAAAGTGTTATCTGCCAAGAATTGATTTTATTTTTGTTATGTATTTTGAAAACATTTCATCAAGCTTTTCCTGTGAGTTTGACTCGGCATAAATTCTAATTATTGGTTCTGTTCCACTTTGTCTTACCATTATCCAATTTGATTTATCAAAAATAATTTTAATACCGTCAGTTGTATCCTTTCGTTGATTTTCATTTTTTAACGCTTGAATTATTTTTGCAGCTTCTTCCTTTGTGCATTCTACTTTATCTTTTTTTGTAAATGATGGTGGTAAAAGTGCTACCTCTTCTGAGAAAGTTTTTTGCGAATTTGCAAGTAAATCAAGTGCTAGCGCCATCGTCATAGCTCCATCTCTGACCTGATTATGTTTCCCATACATGAATCCACCATTCTCCTCAAAGCCAATTATTGCTTTCTTTGATATCATTTCTCTAGAAACGTCGACACTTCCTACTTTTGTTCGAATCACTTTTGAGTCTGTTCTGATAGCAATTTCATCGATAGCAGATGCAGAATTAACGGAGGTCACTATACTAGATCGTGGATTTTTTTCTAAAATAAATTTAGAAAGAAGTAATGCTGACCTGTCACCACTCAAAATATTTCCTTTATTGTCACAAAAAATAGTTCTATCTCCATCACCGTCAAACGCAATCCCAAAATCTGCTTTAGATTCAATAACTTGCTTTGAAAGGTTGTGAAGATTTTCTTGCGTTGGCTCTGATCCACGTCCTGGAAAAGATCCGTCAATTTTTCCGTTAATTGTTATTACTTCACATCCAAGATCACTACAAAGTCTGGGAGCGCTTACTGCCTGAGCTCCGTTGCCCAAATCCAATACTATTGTAAATTTTCTGGACTTGATTTGGCTTATATTAATTTGTGACTTTATTCCATCAAGATAGGTTTCAATTACTCTTTCTTCGTTTTTTGTTATACCCAGTTTCTGTGATGCTATTTTCCAATCTTTTTTAAAAAAAAGTTCTTCAACTTTTAATTCGTCTTTCCTTGATATCTCCACACCATCTTGTGCTATGGGTTTTATTCCGTTGTATGGTGGTGGGTTGTGTGATGCAGTTATCATTATTCCTCCCCTATAACCAAGTTTTTTTGTTGCAAATTGTAGACATGGTGTAGGGATCAATCCTGCAATTCTACAATCAAGTCCTGCAGAATTCAAAGACGAACATACTATTTTAGAAATTATTTGGCTGGAGTCTCTTCCGTCATATCCAACAAGGATCGGTCCCTTTTTGAAAAATGTAGCAAGTGATAATGTAATATAGGATACAAAATCCAGGGTAAAATTTTCACCAAATATCCCCCTGATTCCATTGGTTCCGAATAGCTTTGCCATTTGTCTAGACTACCAACAATAGATAAATTTGTCTTAAAAGGCATGATGCATGCGGGAGTTGCCAAGCTTGGTCAAAGGCGCAGGGCTTAGGACCCTGTCTTTTAGGAGTTCGTGGGTTCAAATCCCATCTCCCGCATCTTTTAACAAACATTTTACACATTACATATGTAAGAAAAAATCCATTCCGTGGAATAAAGGAGATATGTTCACATTAGTGAACGTACGATCTAGACTAGTTCTAACTTTTTGGTTTGCGATTTAGAATTTTTCTCTGTTGGCACGCTTTGCTAATCCTTTAGTCTTGTCCGAATCTGGATATTTGTGTATGTAGTCAAACATAGCGTCTTCTAGTGCTGTCTTAAGGTCTCCCTTTTTTAGACCCATTCTGTTGTAGACTACATGTCTGAATTCCTTTAGGAGCTCGTCATCAATTGATGTGTTGATCTGTGCCATCTCTAGGATCCCCTTACCACACCATTTACAATGGTTGCAGTAAATGTTGCACCGTTTCCAGTATTCAGTACAA
>JBOGRG010000108.1:0-14462 GCA_050749365.1 Nitrosopumilaceae archaeon | reverse complement strand
AATCTCAAAGTGCTAAACTTTGGACTAACATTTCCAGTCAGAATAATGATGATAAAAGAAGGACTGGTGCTTGATGATACAACCTATACAATACATGCATGTGAGGCAGAGCATTCTGTTCCTACTTTTTCATATGTATTACAAGAAAAAGAAAGGCCTGGTAGATTCTATCCAGAAAAGGCAAAGGAGCTTGGAATACCTGAAGGTAAGCTATGGCACGAGCTGCAAAGTGGAAAAGAAGTCAAGGTAGACGACAAGATATTCAAACCATCTGATGTTATGGGAGAAAAAAGACCAGGCAAAAAGATAGGCATATCAGGCGACACAAGACCAACACAAAAACTTGTAGAGTTTTTCAAAGGATGTGACTATCTTACTTTTGATTCTACGTATTCAGATGATCTAAAAGAAAAGGCTCAGGAAAACTATCATTCTACAGCAAAAGAGGCAGCAGAACTTGCAAAAAAGGCAGGCGTCTCAAACTTGATTTTGACTCACTTTTCGACTAGATATGAAGATGCAGAAGTACTGGTAGCGGAAGCAAAGACCATACATAATTCTGTTATTGCAGCAAAAGACCTTCTAGAGATCGAGATCAGGTGATATGTTCGAACCAGTAGCAAATAGATTACAAGAAGCTGAGAAATTCATTTTTGTTACAGGTGCAGGCATATCTCAGGAAAGCGGTATTCCTACCTTCAGAGGAAAAGACGGACTGTGGAGAAAGTATGATCCTATGCAGCTTGCAACAATCGATGCCTTTTATCAAAACCCAAAGCTTGTCTGGGAATGGTATGAAGAAAGAAGAAAAAACATTCTTGCTGCAAAACCAAACCCAGGACATGTGGCAATAGCAGATCTTGCAATTCATAAACAGGTCTGGGTCTTGACCCAGAATATAGATGGGTTGCACCAAAGAGCAGGAAGCAAAAATGTCTTGGAGCTACATGGAAGTATTATAACAATAAAATGTACAGTCTGTGATTTTAAAGAAAAAATAACAAGCAGTTTCTCAGAGAACCCGCCTCTGTGCAAGTGTGGAAATATCCTAAGACCAGATGTGGTGTGGTTCGGAGAGCCACTCCCACAAGATGTATGGAACGAAGCTATGATACATGCAAGCTCTTGTGACGTAATGGTTGTTGCTGGAACTTCGCTTACTGTATCTCCTGCAAATCTGCTGCCAGTCTACGCAAAAGAAAATGGAGCTTGTATGATTGAAGTAAATCCTGATGAGACACCGATGTCTGCAAGCATGGATCTTTCCATAAGATCAACATCCGCAAATGCACTGCCTGAGCTTGTGTCAATATTTCAAAAAGCTAAGATTTTGTAAATATTCCAGAGATAGTAGAGTCTTGGCTGTCTGCGGGAGCATATACAGAAGCATGTAGTGTTCCATATACGGCATGTTCTATTGTCATCTCTATCATATGAGGCGTGTTTGGAACATCGTTTACTAGTGCCTCAAACTTTGATGATGTGAACTGTCCTGAAAAGATCTCTTTAACAGAATTTCTTAGTGTTACCGTCACTTTAATGGTATTTCCCGACGAGTCATAGTAGCTTAGCATGACATCATTTCCTTTGTGTGATGATTTCAGTTGTACGACTTCATAGTATGGCGGTACTGGAAGCGGCTCAACAGTGATTAGGTCTGTTGAAATTACAGGTACGGGTATGTTGTCTTTTGCTTCTAGTTTTGTTACTTCAACTGGGTCACCATACTCGTATGGGCATTCTTCTAGATTCAATACATGTGTAAGCTCTTTTTTGTTGTTTATGGTCTCTGCAAGCCCAGGTACAGAAACCTTGCAAGTTTCGTCAGTCTTTTCATAGACTTGGCCTACATAGGTTTGGTTTGTTACGTATTGTGGATCAACCTGATCTAAACTAACCGGTCTTATTTCATCAATGATTTCTGGTGCTTCTGGACTTTCAGTAGTTGGTGTTGGATTTTCAGTGGTAGGTGTTTCTGGACTTTCAGTAGTTGGTGTTACTGCGTTTCCATCAGATTCTGATTTTGGAAGTATTTTGTCTGTTATTAGTGAAGGAATGGGTGTATCATTTGATATTCCAAATATGAAAAACGCTATAGCTGCTACTATTACTACACCTATGATCAGTTTACCTATCAAACAATATAGGGTCTTTCAGTATCGATAAAAAATAGGTAATTCATACTAGTTGATTAAAGTGATAAAAAGCTGATCTGTACCTTTGCCAAGAATTATTCAATTAATTCTGGAACAAGCCACTCCATTATTCTCTCAATATTTTTTGAATGTAGTATTATTTTGATTGGCCCCAAAGGAGACTCGTTGGCTTGTTCACAGATTGCTATGACGTTTACAAATGCAGCTTGCTTATTCAAATAAAACCAAGTCGTATCCCCGTTTAGGTTGTATCTCATCTGACGCCTATACGTCCTTGTAGCCTTCCGGGATCTGATAACCTCATAAATTTTTGAAAGGCATTGTGGATTCCTTGAAGAGGCTTTGATGCTGCCATCCTCATACTTGTAATCCATATCTGAAAGCACATTAGACACTGCTTGCCGCACTTTGTCCGAGTCTTCTGAAGGATTAACTGCACAGTATGCCTCTATCTTACATGCAATTTCTGGAATTTTCACTTTGTCCAACCTTTTATGATCTTGTAAGCCGAATCTATTAGCTGTGAGATGGTCAGGTTATTGTTAGAGATGGTCTCGTCTGCAAGTGCAATCGATTCACTCATTCCCACTACAATCTCCCTAGAATCTCGCTTTACAAAGTCCTCACGATCAGATGGAGCATCGGATCTTGAACGATCTGATAAAAATTTGAACCTAGTATCTGCTGAGGCATGGATTGAAAGTATTTTTACTGTACCAAGTTTTTTTAGTATTTCTACTTCTGCAATTGATCTTAGACCATCAATTATTATCACATTAGATTTTGAATTAACAATCTGATCTTTTATCAACTCGGCAACGGCGCCAGGTCCATTTTTTTCTCTCAGCTCAAGCATAAGTTTCCCAAGGTTTGTACCCGTCGGTTCAATTTTTCTTCTAGCGGCCTCTGCCCGCACCGCATCACCCATTGTAATTTTTTCAAAGCCCTTTGATTTCAGTCCACCAGCTATTGTAGATTTTCCAGCTCCTGGCATTCCTGTAAGGTAGACAATCAGCTTCCCCATATTACCCACCTCTGATTTCTAATCTATGAAGCTACCGGAAATCATATAAACACACACCCAAAAAACTTGTAATGCGAACTTTTGTAGCTGTGGAAATTCGTAATGATGAGGTGTTGAATTCAATATCAAAGCTACAATCAGATATCAAAATAAACGCAAAGCCCGTAAGCAGAGAAAACACGCACTTTACATTATTTTTTCTAGGCGAGATATCAGAAGATATGGCTAAAAAAGTGATGGAATCATTAAGTTCTGTTTCTTTTTACCCAATAGAAGTAAACTTTACGCAAGTCGGCACCTTTCCAGACCCTAGGTTCCCCCGCGTGGTATGGATTGGTGTTGACAGTGTTGCAGGAAAAAAGCTTGAAGAGCTTGCAACACAAGTAGAAGAGAAGCTTTTGCCATTAGGATTTAGAAAAGACAAGCCCTTCAAACCACACCTGACCATCTTTAGGATTAAAAACAGGATTAATGATATCTCTCAAGAGTTGAACAGATTCAAAACAATTGAAATCGGTCATGATGTTATTTCCGAACTAAAGTTTAAGAAAAGTATCTTAACTCCTGATGGGCCTATATACTCTGATTTACAGGTGGTAAAAGCAAAGCAATGAAAGTTTTAGAACAAGCTAAAAAAATTTCCATACCCACTGAAAAAGAACAAGAGAAGATAAAAAAAATCTCTGAATTCTCATTGCGGTTAGTAAAAGAGCAGGCATCAAAATTTCCTGAGGTAACAGGTGTCGAGCTTGGTGGATCTTATGCTAAAGGAACGTGGTTACCAGGAGAAGTAGATCTGGACATATTTGTTAAACTCAAAAAAGATACTGATGAAAAAAGATTTGAGTTTGTTGGCAAAAACATTGGTTTTAGTTCTTTGAGGAAATTCAAGCCCTATGTAAGGTATTCCGAACATCCCTACGTCGAGGCGCTAATTGACGGAACACGAGTAAACGTAGTACCATGCTATGATGTTGAAGCGGGACAATGGAGGAGTGCTGCTGATAGATCTTCGTATCACACTAAATACATACTACAATCGCTTGACCAGCCGAAAAAAAATGAAGTGAGGTTGTTGAAAAAATTCCTAATGGGTACAAATATCTACGGTGCAGAAATTGCCAAAGAAGGTTTTGGTGGCTATGTTGCCGAGGTTCTAGTGCTACACTATGGAAGTTTTCTTGGGGTCCTTGAAGCAGCTTCAAATTTCACACAGCACCAAGTAATAGGAAACCCGACAAAAAAATTCGATACTCCTCTTATAATAATAGACCCAATAGACAGCAACAGGAATCTTGGAACCGCGATTTCAGCAGAAAGTGTGGGTAGGTTCATCCTTGCCTCACGAATGTTTTTGAAAAAACCCTCCTTACTATTTTTTAAATCAAAACCAAGGCAGTCAAATAGAAAGAATCTCAACAATACAATAATTATCAGATTTAATTATAAAAAAAGAAGCCCCGATATAGTGTGGGGCCAGCTAAAGCGAGCTACAAATGTCCTAGCAGGGCAACTTGAACTTGCAGGTTTTAAAGTATTAAGAAAATCCTCTGTAACAGATGAAAAATCAGAAGCGGCACTTCTTTTTCTATTGCAGACACCAAAAATCGAAAAGACTGTACTAAAAAAAGGTCCAGATGTTTTTAGAAAAAAAGAGTCAGAAAACTATATCATAAAAAATTCTAAAAAAAGTCAGCTCATGTGGATTGATGAAAGCGGTAAAATTTTATCATTGCATGGAAGGCCGCAACACGATGCTAAACTATTTTTGCAATATCTTTTGAAAAAAAATATCTCAAGCTCTGGCATTCCAAGTGGTTTAGTACCAGACATCAAGAAAGGATTCAAAGTGCTAAATGGAAAACAAGCTGCAAGCAAATCCATTAAAAAGGCTCTAACAGAGCTTATCACTACAGATGGACTTGCCTTTAGTTCCACTTAGCAAGCTTGTTGAAGAACCATACTCTACAATATTGGGATATCCCAAGGCAACAAAATCCGAGCTTAAAAAAAGAATTTCAGAACTTAAAAAACTTGAAATCAAAGGCATCTCGTTTAGTGGCGAGGCCATGCTTAATTCTCTACATGTGTTAGGCAAGGGCTATGTTGGGGTTGTGGTTCTATCAAAGCAAGGAACAAGGGAGGTTGCATTAAAGATCCGCCGAATCGATTCCAGCAGATCCGATATGGAAAACGAGGCAAGACTTCTAAGGTTTGCAAACGAAGTAAAGGTAGGTCCAAAGCTTGTAGATAGCAGCAAAAATTTCATAATAATGGAATATTTAGAGGGTAGAAAAATAATTGACTGGATAAGAGACCTAAAGGGTAGAGGAAGTGCCGCCAAGCTCAAATCTGTAATAAAAAAAATCCTTGAGGATTGTTACAATCTTGACAAAATACGGCTTGATCATGGAGAGCTCAGCCACATACACAAACATGTGATCATTGGGAAATCAGTTAGTATAATTGACTTTGAGAGCGCAAGTGTTAACAGAAGGGCATCTAATGTGACATCAGCGACACAAAGCATCTTTATAGGATCTGGCATCGCCAAAATTGTAAAAAAAATAATTAAAGAGCCTCAAAGGAAAAAATTGATTACTTCACTTAGAAAATACAAAAATGATCGGTCACGCAAAAACTTTGAAGGGATATTAGGAGTACTAGGACTGGAAAAGATTTGAGCTTACAAAATCTTAAAACGCGGACCCTGAAATTTTCTCTAATCATAATAATTTCTGCGTTTCTAGCAGAGTTTACTGTAGGAGTATACTCAAACAGCCTTGCACTAATCACAGATAGTATTCATGCGGTTCTAGACTCCTTTGTTACTGCAATCTTGCTTATCGCAGCAAGATGGTCAATAAAACCGCCAGACTTGGAACACACGTATGGTCATGGCAAAATAGAGACCATGGGTGGTTTTATTGGTGGCATATCGATTCTTCTCATAGCTGGTTTTTTTATTTATGAATCCATTCTAAGGATTCAAAGCCCGCCTCCCGAGATTTTGCCCGGGATGCTTGCAATTTGGGCTGCAGTATACACTCTTTGTGCAGATGGAGTTAGAATTACAATTCTTAGTAGAGCCTTGAAAAAGACTGAGGGGACTACACTAAGAGTTGATTTCTATCACGCGTTTATGGATATGGGTGCTACAATAATTGCGATAGTTGGAATTTTGTTAGTTACGGTTGGATTTTACCAAGGAGATTTTATTGCAGCACTGATTTTAGGAGCTCTTCTTGTAGCTTTGAGTATAAAGCTGATCCAGAAAACAGCACTTGAACTTACAGACGCGATTCCTGGCAGCATGGTAAAAAAAGTGCATGATATCGTAAGCGGCACCGAAGGAGTAATGAATACAGAATCTGTTCAGATGCGTCGTTCTGGAAATGAAATTTTTGCTGAAGTTACTATATCCTTAAGCGGTGCAGCAAGTTTTGAAGAAGCGCACAAGATCAGTAGCAATGTAGAAAAAAACATTACAAATTCTATTGCAAACTCGAAAGTTACTGTCCATTTTGAGCCTACTTGGAAGGATGCCCCTCTGGACTCTAAAGTAAGTAACATTGCGTCTGCCATAAAAGGAGTTGAAGGAGTTCACAATGTAAACTCCTCCACATCAGAAGAAGGGATCTTCATTAGCTTACACGTGATGGTAAACAGAAACATGCCTCTTGATGAGGCCCATAAGATCTCGGATGAGATTGAAAAGCAGATTCGAAGTGTAGTTTCTGACATAAATCACATCACAATACATTTGGAACCCCATATTTCAATACCAAAAAGTTTGCCTGTTGAAAATCTTACAATAGAAGAACAAATTACCAAAATAATCAAAGACTACCCACCGGTAAAAAAAATAGGCAGAGTCATTACTTTTCAGCTTCAAGACATTTTCAAAATAGATATAGATTGTTCCTTTGATGGAAATCTTTCAATTGAAAAAGTTCATGACATAGTGTCTGAGATTGAGCACAAAATTAGAAGCCAGATTAAGAATGCTGTAATAACAATACACCCAGAGCCAAGCTAAAGAAAAATGGGGCCGGCCGGACTTGAACCGGCGACCTCCAGCACCCCAGGCTGGCATCATAACCAAGCTAGACAACGGCCCCTCAGGTTGCTGGCAATACTGAAATTATTAAATCGTAGGATTGAAACTGGAACAATAAAAATCAAGTGTTCTCTTCCCTAAAACATTGAAGATTTGTTCTATTTGTAAAAAAATTTTAGCAAGCGATGAAAATCATAGCCATCTAGCAAGCCTGTCCTTTTCAAATTTCTCTTTATCTAAAAAGTTCTCCTCGTTTGGTTGTTTCAGCAACGTAACTGGATTGGGAGTTGCAAACATATCAACCTCCAAGTATCCCGCCGTTCTCTTGCCCATCTCAACAAAGCAACCTCCTTTTCCATCAAAGATTGCTTTTTCTTGTTCCCGTCGTATTTGTGAGATTATGTTTTTTGCAACAGTCACTCCCTCTCCTTCCGCAAATATGCCTGCCTTTGGAACCGTAATCTTATCTGTTACCATTATTTCATTTACATCACCTATCGCGTAAACTTTGTCAAAATTTGTTTTGCAGCTTCGATCAACTGAAATGAATTTACCTTTTTGTGCAAATCCTGATTCTATTACAACTGCAGGAACCTTGTGAGGTGGAATCGCTATTAGAAGATCAAAGCTAGTTTCTGAATTCTCAAAGTAGAGAGTATTTTTTTCAACTGAGACAGTTTTGTGTGAACCGTGGAAATTGATGTTTTTTGATATTAAAAGCTGCAAGAGTTCGTCGCTTACCTGCGGTCCTGCAGCAGGAAGTGTGATGGGTACTGGACTGTAAAAATCAATTTGAACCGCTTCGCTCGTACCAAAATCTTGTAGCATTGATCGGAGCAGAAGTGCTGCCTCAAACGGAGCTGGGGGGCATTTGTATGGCATTCTCATTATGGCCATGACTAGTATGCCAGACTTCATTTTCTTAAGTGCCTCCCGAATTTTTGGAACGTCGTTGATCTCATACAGACTCAGCCCATGTTCAGAAAGACCAGGAATCAGTTCTGGTGCAAGCTCTACACCAAGTGAGATTATTAGATAATCATAAGGTAGTTCCCGTAATTTTGTTGAAACAGTCTTCTTTTGTGGGTCTATTTTGACTACCTCCTCATTGATAAAATCAATGCCCTTTTTGGTTATGGGTTTCAGTGGTCTTTTTGAAAACTCGAATTCTCTAGTGCCGTTTATGATCCAGAGTTTGACTAGATCCATCATGAAGTAGTCTTTTTTGTCAATTATCGTGATTTTGACATCCAAAGGAAGATTTTGTCTTAGCTCATTTGCAGCTGCAAGACCACCAAATCCCCCTCCAAGAATCAGGATATTTATGGAGTTAATGGACAACACCCGCTTGTGATCATCTTTCTTGTTGAGTTGGTCTTACCATAATTTCATTAACATTGACATGCGGTGGAGAATCAACTGCAAACATTATGGCATTAGCAATGTCTTCAGATTTCAAGACTTCTATTGTTTGAGCGTATTTTAGAAAAGATTCCAATGCCTTGTCTGTGATTGTATTTGTAAGCTCAGTTGCAACAATTCCCGGTTCGATGGTTGTGACCCTGATGTTATGTCTAGTGCTAAGTTCTTGCCGCAAACCTTCACTGAATGCTCTTACTGCGTACTTTGTTGCACAATAGACACTGCCAGCTGCAAAGACTATTCTGCCCGCAATGGACGAGAGGTTTACGATATGGCCAGAATTCTGTTTAATCATCTGAGGTATTGCTGCAGCAGTACAAAATAGTACTCCCTTTATGTTTACGTCAACCATTTGTTCCCATTCATCGACTTTTAGGCTCTTTACAAAACTGAGAGGCATGATGCCAGCGTTATTGACTAGGATATCTACACGATTCCACTTTTTCATCGTAGCATCAATTAATGATTCACAGTCTTTTCGTTTTGTTACGTCACAAGAAACAATCAAACACTGACCACCAATTTTTGTAATTTCATTTTGTAATTGTTCTAGTTTTTGAGTTCTTCTTGCAGCAATAGCTACTTTTGCTCCTCCCTTTGCCAATGCCAAGGCAGTAGCATATCCTATACCACTACTTGCGCCAGTTACAATTGCCACTTTATCTTTAATCATTTTGAAAATCTGCTGTTTATCACAATGTATTGTGTAAATATGTTTTGTTGATCTATTATCATATTATGCAACGCTATGACCAAAAATTGTTCTTCTAAAACTAATTTATAGTGTAAATCTTTAGTTATTTTATGGAGTTTAACTGCGCATATTGTGGAGAAAAACAAGACTTGCCTTTTGAATGTAATTATTGTAACGACAAGTTTTGTGCCGAGCATAGATTACCAGAAGACCACAGGTGTGTTAAACTCCATCAGATAAGAGCAAAAAGATTTGGTCAAAAAGGAGTGATACGCGACAAAGGAATTGGCAGGCCAAGTCTTTTTAGAAGAGTTTTCGGCAGATTCACTGATTAGTAGATTGATTGACCAGGCTTTAGTTTAGCAACTTTTGCTTGATAAAATAAGGCTAACGACAAAGCTAAAAGAACCACTGCAGTAATCCAGTGAGCCACAATCAAAGTAAGATACGCAACTCCAAATCCAACACATATTGTTCCTTGTGCTACAAGTTTTATCCATGATGAAATTTTTGTTGCTCTACAGACCATTTCAGCAATAAAAAGTGCAGCAACTGGATAGACTGCAAGCAAAAAATAAAAGTCGATATCTATCCCAAGGTGTGACATTTATCTTATAAAATATTTGACGTAATTTCTAGTCTTCCCAACTTATCTTGGCAGCAATTTTTTTGGCAATGAGAGCACGTGCATTCTCAAATGGCAGTGTGGCCACATCTTCTGCTTCAAAAGGACCATATTTCTCAAGATCCGCGCCTACTATCTGGTCTATAGATTTTAGGAACCTTACTATCATGGATCGTGATTTATGATTTTTAGCTACTGTTTCAAGAAGCTTCAATCTACCATTTAGCGTTGCAGCAAGAATTGTATCCTTTCGCTGTCGTAGCTCATCTTCAGAATCCAGTATGTATCTTTCCTCATCAAGTAAATTGGAATAGTCAAGCTCAGCAGCTTTTACCGCCTTTTCAATTCTTATTTTTAAAAGAAGCGATGTCATGTCTGTTATTAGCCTGACAAGTGAGTCTTTAATCTTGGATTCTATTCCGTCATATCCTTGGTTTTTTAATTTACCAAGAAAGTCAGCTATGCTAATGTAAAGCTTCGAATCAATTTCTTGAATCGAATCATTTTCTATTTCTCGCAACAAGATGCTGAACAATGAACTTGCATCAATTTTTTTTATTTCAGACATTTGAACACCCAATAATCCTTAAATGGCAGACTCCTTGTGGTATGATCAAGGTGCCAAATTGCCATATAAAGTGATTGGTGGAGAGCCAACTTCAATTTATTATTCAGCTGATGAAGTTTTTGCAAAAATAAAACATGAACAAGTAAAATTTATCGATCTACAGTTCACGGGGCTAACTGGAAGATTCCATCACACTACAATCTCTTCCAGTTTGTTTACTCCCCAACAAATGCAAGATGGATTACCAAAGCTAGATGGTTCTTCGATTGTAGGATTTGCAAAAGTAGATGACTCGGATTTAGTACTCAAACCTGATCCAAATACCTTTGCTATTATTCCGTGGATGACAAATGGCAGGACTGCTAGATTAATTTGTGATATTTTTTGGGGGTGGGATAGGGGTAGACTTGAGACTGATCCAAGAGCTATCGCACAAAAAGCAGAAAAATACCTCAAGACACAAGGATTTGATTATAGCCTGTGGGGACCAGAGGTAGAATTTTTCGTTTTTGATAAGGTCCATTGGGATGTCCTGACACCGTACAAAGGCCAATCATACTCAATTGAATCAAAAGAAGCGCCGTGGAGTCAGGAAGGAACTGGCTATCCGATGGGTTTGCAGGAAGGATACTATCCAAGCACTCCATCTGACACATTAACAGAATTCAGAAACGAATGTGTTGAGTGCTTGAATGAAAATTTTGGCATATTATGTGATAACCATCATCATGAGGTTGCAACCGCTGGTCAATGTGAAATTGATATCAGATATGATTATCTAACAAATACAGCTGACGGTGCACAAACCTACAAGTACGTCGTAAGAAATGTTGCGCAAAAGTATGGCAAGGTTGCAACAATGATGCCAAAACCCATCTCTATGGATGCAGGCTCTGGCATGCATACAAACGTAAGTCTTTGGAAAGATGACAAAAATACCTTTTTTGATAAGGATGATAAAGAAGAGATCAGTCAGACTGCAAGATACTTTTGTGGTGGCATAATGAGTCATGCAAGAGCTCTAGCTGCTATTGTAGCACCAACAACAAACTCCTATCACAGATTAGTTCCAGGTTATGAAGCTCCCGTTTATGTTGCATGGAGCTCAGCCAATAGATCTGCAATAGTAAGAGTTCCTTCCCACTTTAAGGGAGAAAAATATGCAAAGATAAAACGACTAGAGTTCAGGGCACCTGATCCTTCATCAAACCCGTATCTTGCCTTTTCTGCAGTACTTGCTGCAGGACTTGATGGTGTCAAAAAGAAGACTGATCCAGGAGACCCCATTCATGAGGATATTTATAAAATGAGTGAGGCAGAGAGACAAGCAAAGGGAATCAAGTCCTTACCTGCAAATCTTGGTGAGGCACTTGATGCTCTTGAGAGCGATAAAAAGTTTCTAGCCCCAATATTTACAAATGAAGTACTTGACAAAATTATTGAATTAGAAAGAAAGGATCACAGGGAGATATCTATACGACCGCATCCGCATGAGTTCTACTTGTATTTTGATATCTAGAATAGTCTTCCAGTTACTGCAAACATGAGCACTAATGCAATAGCTAAAATCACAAACCCAGAAATAAGATACGCCTTTTGTTTTTTGTCTGTTGTAGCGGCTTTATACAGACATAATGCCCCACCCAAACCAAAAAAGAGAATCATCACTCCAGCAACTACACCGTTTACATTTGCATTCTTTTCAATTATGGGATGAAATAATCCAGAAAGTAACGCGAAGAAAATTATCAAATATACGTACTTTACACCAGCAAGAATTGAGTTTCCCTTTTGCATAAAATTCGTAACTATAGTGGGCAAATAAATCTTTGATAGATTGTCTTAGAAATTTGTTTGTAAATGGCTTACATGTCCATAGGTGGCATTCCACCCATACCACCCATTCCGCCCATGCCTCCCATACCACCCATTCCTTCACCACCACTCGGTGGAGGAGATGATTTTGCAATTGCAATGACGTCATCGATTCTAAGGATCATGCATGCTGCTTCAGTAGCAGACGAGACAATTTGGTTCTTGACAGAAAGTGGCTCAAAAATATCGGTAGAGTGCATGCTTGCAACAACACCTCTCATCACATCTATCCCAGTCCACTTGTTTCCCCTCAATTGTTTTGCCCGAAGTGATGTTATGGTATCAATTGGATCCATTCCAGCATTTTCAGCTAGTGTAAGAGGAATTATCTCAAGTGAATCAGCAAACTTTTCTACGGCAAGCTGTTCTCGTCCTTCAAGTGACTTTGCCCATTCCCTAAGCTTTGTTGCAGCATAGGTTTCAGGTGCACCACCACCAGCTACGATCAATGGCTTTTCCATAACATCCTTTACAACCATAAGTGCGTCATGAACTGATCTCTCAACTTCATCAACAACTCTCTGCGAGCCTCCTCGTACAAGTATGGTTACTGCTTTTGGATGTCTGCAACCTTCAACGAAGACCCATCTATCTGTCTCAACTTTTCTTTCTTCCACATTTTCAGCTGACCCCAAGTCTTTCTCAAACAAATCATCAAGATTTGTTACCATTCTGGCTCCCGTTGCCTTGGCAAGTTTAGAAAGATCGCTTTCCTTTATTCTTCTTACTGTTAGTATGCCAGCCTTTGCAAGATAATGTTGTGCAATGTCATCAATTCCTTTTTGACAGAATAGCACATTTGCGCCTGATGCAACGACCTTGTCTACCATGTTTTTGATCATCTTGTTTTCCTCATCCAAAAACGACTTCATCTGTTCTGGGTTTGATATGTTGATCTTTGCATCAAACTCTGTTTTATCAATCTCTAATGCAGAGTTGATTAGAGCAATCTTTGCATTGGTAATCTTTTTTGGCATGCCGCTGTGGACCACCTCTTTATCAAGTATGATTCCTTTTGTGAGAAGGGTGTCCTTTATAGAACCGCCAGCCTTCTTTTCCACTTTGATGTCATCTATATCGACCCTGTATTCGTCTTCGGATTTTTCAGCCACAGCAAGCACAGCTTTTACGATCATATCAGACAAACCACTTGAATCTTTTCTGACAAGTTTTGTTTGCATTGATGTTCTTGCGATTTTACCAAGAATTTCCTTATCAGTTGGAGATACTTTGTCTGCAATCTTTTCTAAGAGCTGGATTGTCTTTTGTGCAGCTTTTCGGTATCCATCTACAATTATGGTTGGATGGATTTCCTGAGTTATCAAACTCTCAGCATTTTCTAAAAGCGCACCTGCAAGAACCACGGCCGAGGTAGTTCCGTCTCCTACTTCATTGTCAGTTGATTTTGAAATTTCGACAAGCATTTTTGCGGCAGGATGTTGTACATCAATTTCTTTTAGAATTGTTGCACCATCATTTGTTATTGTTACATCGCCCAAAGAATCCACAAGCATCTTGTCCATTCCACGTGGACCAAGACTTGTACGCACAAGTTCTGCTACAAGCTTTGCTGCAGTTATGTTATTTTTTTGTGCATCTCTACCTTTTTGCTGGAGTGCACTTTCTTTTAATACTAAAACCGGACCTTGTGGAGTCTGTTGAATTGAAGCCAAAATTAATACCTGTTTTTCTGATAGTTTGCTGCCCCTTTTAAAACCTTGTTGATTTAGGTTCTTGAGATGGATAGGGCTATACGGTACTTTTTGAAAAATAAAGGATAACTCTAGTCATCTACTTAGAAAGAATTTCACAACCTGATCTTCAATACTTTATCACCCGCCAGTTAACACGAAGAACAGAACCCTAAGTATTAACAGAACCTTGATTTAGAATATCTAAATAGGTTCTCTTCTTAACATCTACAACTCCACTGTATAGAATTCTTATTTCTGGTAAGGCAAGAAACGAAAGAAAGAGTGGAATTAGATATGGAGTTTTGAACTTGCAACCTGCATCAACTATTTTCGAATTTAGTTCT
>JBOGRG010000107.1:0-1066 GCA_050749365.1 Nitrosopumilaceae archaeon | reverse complement strand
GCTTTCATGTACAGATCTATTACCATCAAGAGTTCCTGGGCACGGCCGACAGCAGGTATAGGAATTAGCACTTAGCCGCCGTTTCTAAGGGTCTCATGTACAGACTTCATGAAGGCTCCCTCTACCTCTTCTCGTGTAGGCATGATGTCTTCTTTTGCGCCATAAGTACTCTCAATTAGAAGGGTTTCTACTCTTGGGTAATTCCAAGATGCGCTTTCAAGAAGCATGGTCTTGCCAAACTTTAGGTCACCACTATAGACAAAGTTGTGGTCACCATTTCCTATATGGAAGTGACAAGTGGCAGAGCCTAAAATGTGGCCAGCGTTAGAAAATACAAGTTTGATGTCTGGAGAAATATCTGTAACAGTTCCATATGGGAGAGTTATTGTTTGTTTCATGACCTGTTTGACATCGCGTTCAGAATAAAGTGGAACTTTTCCCTGGGCTGCAGCAACTTTGATTGCATCAAGCTGAATCAGATTCATCATTGGTAAAGTAGGTTCTGTGCAATACACCGGTCCTTTGTAACCATACTTGAAAAGTGCTGGTAAGAATCCTGTATGATCAAGATGTGCATGACTTATCACAACTCCATCAAGCTCATCAAGTGTGATATTTGCCCAGTCAAGTCTTGGATATGCTTCTAGTGCAGTTCTTGCACCTGGGTTCACACCACAGTCAATCAAAATTTTACTTTCACGTGTTGTCAAAAGCATAGAAGATCTTCCTACTTGACTGAATCCACCAAGAGTCATCAAAGAGACTTCGGCAGTTTCAGAAAGTTTTGGTCTGAAAATTTTTTCACCGACTTGTTTTAGATGCTTGCTTCTTTCTGTTGAAGATATTTTTAGATTATAATTTATGGTTTGTATGGTTTGTGATTGAATTGTTGTAGCTTTTCTTATTCGGAATCTCCATCCAGTCTTTTCAACAAGTTCTGCTATGTTAAATGCCTCATTATTGAACAAAAGCCACGGTCGCTTTACCTCAATTGTCATTTCTCCTATAGCAGTATCAAAGAATGTACCACCCAGTTCTGCCTCTTTTGGCAAGGATTGTGTTAGTA
>JBOGRG010000106.1:0-1121 GCA_050749365.1 Nitrosopumilaceae archaeon | reverse complement strand
GTAACCATTCATCACTAACATTTGCGCTCCACCACTTTGCAATATCAGAAAGATATCCAGAATAGCTGTTCATCCAATTGATTGAGGGATAGTGTCTAGAATATGCAAGTCTTGCATCAAGTGCCCAAAAAG
Organism: Nitrosopumilaceae archaeon; assembly: GCA_050749365.1. GTDB lineage: Archaea > Thermoproteota > Nitrososphaeria > Nitrososphaerales > Nitrosopumilaceae > JBBDNF01. Next base: position 989 of record JBOGRG010000106.1, on the reverse strand, counting down.
TCTTGATGAATCTAATTGTATGAGTTGTTACAGGTTCTGTAAAGTCACCACCAGATGGTGATACAGCACCGACAAGAGTTACAGATCCTTCTCTTTCTGGACTGCCAAGAGCACTTACACGTCCTGCTCTTTCATAAAATTCTGCTAATCTTGATGCAAGATATGACGGATAGCCTTCTTCTGCTGGCATTTCTTCAAGTCTTCCACTCATTTCACGCAAAGCTTCTGCCCATCTACTTGTAGAATCTGCAACAAGTACGACGTGTTTTCCCATGTCTCTGTAGTATTCAGCTATTGTAACTCCAGTGTAGATACTTGCTTCTCTTGCAGCTACTGGCATGTTACTTGTATTTGCAACAAGAACAGTTCTTTCCATCAAAGGTCTTCCAGTGTTTGGATCTTTTAGATGTGGAAATTCTACAAGGACTTCAGTCATTTCGTTTCCTCTTTCACCACATCCAATGTAGACTACAACTTGAGAATCTGCCCATTTTGCAATTTGGTGTAGTGTTACAGTTTTTCCAGTACCAAATGCACCAGGAATAGAACCTGTTCCTCCCTTTGCTATTGGAAAGAATGTATCAATGACACGTTGTCCTGTAATTAGTGGAACGGTAGGATCAAATCTTTGTTTGTATGGTCGTGGTTTTCTTACTGGCCATCTATGATACATCTTAAGTGGGATTTTCTTTCCATCACTTTCTGTAACAGCTATCTCTGTCTCAAGGTCATATTCACCCTCACTAACAATACTAGTAATTTTGCTATCAGGATGATCAGGTGGAACAAGAATGCTGTGTTTGATTAATTGAGTTTCATCAACTGTACCAAGTACATCTCCTCCTTGTATTTTATCGCCTACTTTGACAGTTGGTGTAAACTTGTATTTTTTTGTCATATCGACAGGAGTTGTTGTAACACCTCTACCAATGAAAGCTCCAGACTTTTTAGAAAGTTCGTTTAGTGGTCTTTGTATTCCATCATAAATT
>JBOGRG010000105.1:0-1640 GCA_050749365.1 Nitrosopumilaceae archaeon | reverse complement strand
GCATCTGTAGGGTCAGTAAAATATGAAGGCAGAAACTCTAGGCTTTGGTCTACTTCAAAACCAACTTTTTGGTTTCTTTGAATGTTTTCAAGCTTTTCTCCTTTTGTATGAGAATGCATGTACACCGCGTCATTTGTATACACAAAGTTCATAGGAATTATCTGCGGATACCCATCTTTGTCTATGCTACAGATCCTGCCAGTATCTTGCTGATTGAGAAACTGGATTATTCTATCCTTGGATTTGATCTCAAGTCTGCCTAAAAGTTGCACACAACTAGTGCAGAGTTAAATGATATAAATCTAAAAGAAGATAAGCAGGTAAATTCAAGTATCTGATGTGAAAATCAAGGAACAATTACTCGACTTTAAGGCATTTTTGCTTGCAGGTACTGCCGTAGTATCGTTTTCACATTTTGTCTATAATCTGTTTGGGGTTACTATTCCAGCAATAGTGTGGGAGTTTTTCAAGGAATTTGGGGCTGCAATAATAATGCTGTCTGTCTTTGTTTTTGCAGTAACATGGCTACTAAAGGCAAAACCACAGAAAAGGCCACAAAGCTATTCTATTATACCATATGATGTTTTTGGCAACGAGTCACAGATCGACGGACTGAGAACTGAATTTAAGACACATGACGTAGCGTGGAGCTTTATGAAACATTACAAAAAGTCTTATCCTCTATACAACTTTGCCCTTGTTTCTGAGCTGCCAAATTCAGAAAAAAAGACGATTTTCAAATATCTATAAAACATCGCAAAATTACGCTTAGATCTACTATGATCTACAAGAGAGAGGGTTATAATAATAGATAACATGGTTCACAGAATTAGGCACAATACTTTTTGATCAAACGATAGCCATAAAAAAACTGGCTTTGAAGCAATTATCCGTTTTAGCTATTGTCATATTAGGAGCCGGTATGGCCAGTTATTCATTACTACATTCTACATTTACTCAAAATTATGAACAAGGCGATCAAAAAGCTGTCTTAATTGAGGATAAAATCCTAGCAGCAGCAAATCCTTCTTTGGAGCAGGCAAGAGAAGATGCAAAGTCAGCTAAAGTGCAAACGGAAGCGTACGAGAAAGCAATAAGGGAAAAAGCTGAGGCAGAAAAGCAAAGAGTACTAGCAGCAATAGAAAAGGCAAAGGCTGATGAAAAAGCGTCACTAGAAAAAGCAAAAGAAGATGCAAGAGCAGTCCAAGAAAAAGCCAATGAAGCTACAAAGGCAGCTCAAGAGCAAACAGAAGAGTATCAAAAGACAGTCATAGAAAAAACAGAAATGGCTCTAGAAGAAGCAAGAGCAGCTCAAGAACAAGCAAAACCAACTTATGATGAAGTACAGACAGCATTAGAAGATACAGAAGAAAAAACACTAATTGCATTAGAAAAAGCAAGAGAAGATGCAAGGGCAGCTCAGGAAAAAACAAAAGAAGAAGCTAAAATTACACTAGAAAAAGCAAGAGAAGATGCAAGAATAACCCAAGAAAAAGCAAGAGAAGCAAGGCTTGCAGCTAAAGAACAAACAACGGCTTATCGTAATGCTATTTTAGTAAAAACACTCTCGGCCTTTGAAGAAGTCCAAGATGATATCGCTAAAACAAAGACAGAAGTAGAAATCGATCAAACAAAACAGC
>JBOGRG010000104.1:0-2366 GCA_050749365.1 Nitrosopumilaceae archaeon | reverse complement strand
TGTAACTTTCTGGCTGATAATAGTCATAATAGCTTACAAAATAACCTACATTATTTTTTGGAAAAAATTGCTTTAGTTCCGAATAAAGCTGAGCTGCAAGTGTTTTGTTGTGTGATATGACAAGTGTATTTTTGCCAGTTCTTTGTATGACATTTGCAACTGTGAATGTCTTACCACTTCCTGTGACTCCAAGCAAGGTTTGAATCTTTTTCTTTCGCACTCCATCTACTAGCAAGTCTATTGATTGAGGCTGGTCGCCTGTTGGCTGAAACTCTGATACTAGCTTAAAGCCTGGACTTTGTAACAACATTACAAATCCTTGAAAACGAAATTTAAAGCAATGGTAGTCTCAGTATAACTACCAGAGAGGATCTTCTGATATAACTAGGCCATCTTTTGTTTGTTTGATTCCCATAAGTTTGAGTGTATTTTGGGCAGTAGAAGTGTTTCTTTCTAGGATCTTGTGGGCAAGCTCAAGGCGAGATTTTTTGTCTAGGTGTTGGCCAACTTTGTATTTTCCTCGCATGGTTATTGGAACCACCTTTATGATTGCAACTTCGTCTACAACTGGCATTTCTGGCCTTATACTTTCGTAACCGCCTTCTGGTTGGTATTTTTTCATCAAAGCATTTAGAGCAAGAGTTTTTTCTTTTCTGTCAGAAACTATGATTGCATTTCCCTTTATTACAACGCTTATGTATAATGTGTCTGCTTGTGAGGCATCTGTAGGGTCAGTAAAATATGAAGGAAGAAACTCTAGGCTTTGATCTACTTCAAAACCCACTTTTTGGTTTCTTTTAATGTTTTCAAGCTTTTCTCCTTTTGTATGAGAATGCATGTACACAGCGTCATTTGTATACACAAAATTCATAGGAATTATCTGTGGATATCCATCTTTGTCCATGCTGCAGATCCTGCCAGTCTCCTGCTGATTTAGAAACTGGATTATCTTATCCTTGGATTTGATCTCAAGTCTACCTAAAAGTTGCACACAAATAGTGCAGAGTTAAATGATATAAATCTAAAAGAAGATAAGTAGGTAATTCCAAGTATCTGATGTGAAAATCAAAGAGCAACTGCTCAACTTTAAGGCATTTTTGCTTGCAGGCACTGCCGTAATATCGTTTTCACATTTTGTCTATAATCTGTTTGGGGTTACGATCCCAGCAATAGTGTGGGAGTTTTTCAAAGAATTTGGAGCCGCAATAATAATGATATCTGTCTTTATTTTTGCAGTAGCATGGCTACTAAAGGCAAAACCACAGAAAAGGCCGCAAAATTATTCTATTATACCATATGATGTTTTTGGCAACGAATCACAGATCGACGGACTTAGAACTGAATTTAAGACACATGACGTAGCGTGGAGCTTTATGAAACATTACAAAAAGTCTTATCCTCTGTACAACTTTGCCCTTGTTTCTGAGCTGCCAAATTCAGAAAAAAAGACGATTTTCAAATATCTATAAAAACCATCGTAAAATCACGCCCAGTTAGATTATTAATTTGTGATCTACAAGAGAGGGTTCTAATAATAGATAACATGGTTCACAGAATTAGGCACAATACTTTTTGATCAAACGATAGCCATAAAAAAACGGGCTTGAGACAATTATCGGTTTTAGCTATTATCATTCTTGGATCAGGTATAGCCAGTTATTCATTACTACATTCCACATTTACTCAAAATTATGAACAAGACGATCAAAAGGTTGTCTTAATTGAGGATAAAATCCTAGCAGCGGCAAAACCTTCCTTAGAAGAGGCAAGAGAGGCTGTAAAGGCAGCTAAGGAACAAACAGAAGCGTACGAGAAAGCGATAAAGGAAAAAGCGGAAGCAGAAAAACAAAAAGTATTAGCAGCAATAGAAAAGACAAAAGCAGATGAAAAGGCATCAATAGAAAAAGCAAACGAAGATGCAAGAGCAGTTCAAGAAAAAGCAAGAGAAGCGGCATTGGCAGCTAAAGAGCAAACAGAAGCGTACCAAAAAACAGTTATGGAAAAAACAAAAATGGCCCTAGCAGAAGCCAAGACAGCTCAACAAGAAGCAAAGCCAAATTATGACGAAGTACAGGCAGCATTAGAAGATACAGAGGAAAAAACCATAGTTACATTAGAAAAAGCAAGAGAAGATGCAAGAGCAGTTCAAGAAAAAGCAAGAGAAGAAGCCCGAGTTACATTAGAAAAAGCAAGAGAAGATGCAAGAGCAGTTCAAGAAAAAGCAAGAGAAACAAAACTAGCAGCTAAAGAACAAACAACGGCTTATCGTAATGCTATTTTAGTAAAAACACTCTCGGCCTTTGAAGAAGTCCAAGATGATATCGCTAAAACAAAGACAGAAGTAGAAATCGATCAAACAAAACAGC
>JBOGRG010000103.1:0-11367 GCA_050749365.1 Nitrosopumilaceae archaeon | reverse complement strand
GGCCTATGTAAAATCAGACATGACTGGAACCCCTATCATCAATGTTGGATCTGGATCGAGTGTTGAGACAAGTGAGATGCACAGTAGTATACCCTCACTTGATTCCATAACAGACGATGTCAGCACTGTAAAAGAAAATCAACAAAATCTCGTAGTTGTAGGAACCTTAGATGGTAATGTTAGAATGGCTGAGTTTACAAATTTTAAGGGTCAACAAGCAAAAGCACTTCACTTAAAACTGAAGGGAAGGGATGGTACGTCAAGAAGAGTCGTTTTGTGGAATATAGATGAAGATTCGCTTCCAAAAATGATCACAGCTGGTGCAAAGATGAGGTTGATTGGAGTAAGAACAAAAAAGGGGCAGCAGGGATTGGAATTGCATGGTGATGAAGGCACTGTCATTAAAATTGAAGGTACAAAAGAGATTCAACCTATTGTTGTTAGAATTTTATCGTTAACGAAAAATGAATCAAATAATATTCTAATTTTGGGAACAGAAAAAAGCAAAACATTGTTTAACATAACTGATTTTGCTGGCATTTCAAGTGGTCTAAAAGTTGGTGATGTGATAGAGTGTATGCCTACAAAGATTTACGGTAATTCTGTAACACTTGAAGCGAATTCTTTTGTAAGAAAAATTGATGATGAAACGATTCCTTCCATCTCCGATCTTAGAACAAAGATCCGAGATCTAAGACCTCGTAATGATAACTATTGTGTTGAAGCTATAATTCTTAAGATGCCAGAAAGGCGTGAAGTTCAAACAAAAACAGGTGAATCAATCTTTCTGTCTGAGATGTTTATTGAGGATGAAACAGGACAAGTATGGCTAAAAGGCTGGAGAAACCAAGCTAGGATGCTAGACCAGTTTTCTCAAGGCGAGATAATTACAATAGCAGGTGTTTCTGCTAAAGCTGGTCTTGAGGGTAGAACGGAGTTATTTTTGACTCCATTTTCAAATATAACAAAGAAGAACTAGGAATCCCAGAATCCACGAGTTGTAACGTATTGCCTTTCGGCTTCATAGATCTGCTTGTAAAGCTCTTCTTCTCCTACCATGTTTCTGAGAATTCGGGCTCCTGTGTCCGCTCCTACTCCATATCCTGAAAGGACTACTAGAGCAGTCTTTCCAAAGTTTTCTAAAAGAGAAGAGATCTTCCATGCGCGAACAAACTTATGGTTTTCTTCTGGTGAGATTTTTTTGCCAGAATGTTTTTTCTGTGCTATTTTTGACAGTTCATAATCTGAATAAAAGGTAGCTGTTATTTGACGAGATTTACAATAAGGACATGATAGTATGTCGTTTGCTTCTTTTGTTTCTATAACTCTTTCCCATTTACCACATCTAACGCAAACAAGTCTATGTTTTGTTTTCATGAGTCTTGTTTTAACAAGATCTAATATTCCTTTGTCAATATTTGCTGGAGCTGCAGCGTATTTTGTAGTATGGTCAAGTATAGATTCTGCAAGTTTTGAGAAGTTTTCTATCTCAATCCATTTTAACTGAATTTCATCGGATCTAATTTTTTCTAATAATTTTTCTGTGTTTTCTAGATCATATTTATCATGAAACAACTCGCGTAAAGCTTCTTTTACAAGTGAAGTTTTTGCATATTTTTCGTAGATAAATCTTGCAGATTTTCTGTCATACACTGCTTCCCTACCAACAATACCGAACTTTTTAGCTACACACCAAGTTCTCCAGTTTATATTATGCGTGCCTATAAGAGAGGCACTTACAACAACTCTAAGATCATACCTATCCTTTAATATATCAAGTACATGCTTTTCTGAAATCCTACCTGTGGATGACATCAATATTCTATAGGCATCTGACCTTGAATCTACAAGATACCCTGTCTTAGCTGAAAGCATAGCAGAAAGCAACGTGGATAGAGTAGAGTTTATTTTCGTTCCAAAACACGAGTGTATCACTATTGTATTCCTAACTCGAAGGGATTCCACTACTATCGTTTTTTCATCAGGAATAGCTCCTTCTAGTTTGAGATTTTCAATTATTCTATTTGATAAGGAAAGTGAGCCTGTTTTTACTTTAGTTCTAAAAGAACCAACTTTTCTTGCAGTGATGTAATCTACAGGTATATTTTCTCCTTCCCAATAGGGAACATTTATTCCAGCTGACGGTATTGGTTCAACGTTGACTTTGAGTGAACTTTCATCTACATTTAGTATTCTCCATTGCATACCTCGTAACACAAAAACATTACCTAGATCGCCATAGTCGCCTACAAACCTCTGATCCAGACTTCCGATTATTTTCTTACTTACTGTATCAAAGACCTTAAATCTTAAAATGTTAGGAATTGTTGAAAGATTTTCAAAATAATATCTAAACGCTCTCCCCCTTTTCTTAAAAACCATTTCGCCTTTATCAAAAAAAACAATCGAACTAGAGTGCAAAATGTCAAGAACATTACAAAGATCTTCTATTGTAATATTCCTGAAAGAATATGCTTGTTTAACGATCTTGAATGCTTGATCGACACTAACACTCCTGAACTGCATTGACAACCCAACAAGATGATGAGCAAGTACATCAAGGGGATCGTCATGTATTATCTGATCCTCTATTGATTTTTCTTTTATCCTCGCAAGTATTGCTCGTGCTTCAAATTCATCATCTGGATTATTAGTTATGATAAGACCCTTTGCAGAAGATTCTCTATTGTGTCTACTTCTGCCTATTCTCTGTATAAGCTTTGAGACCTGCCGTGAAGATCCATAATGAATGACAAGTTCAACAGAACCAATATCAAGCCCAAGCTCAAGCGAAGATGTACAAACTACAATTCCAGGCCTTCCTTCTCTTAGTGTTTCTTCAGTTTCTTCTCTTACTTCCTGTGAAAGTGAACCGTGATGTAATTCTATATTTAATGTAGATTTTTCCCGTAGCATAGAGGCAAGATATTCAGACTCTCCTCGTGTATTTGTAAAAAGTAGAACTGGAGAATTTGGATGATTTTGTATCACATATTCAATTATGAAATCTACTACATCTGATATAGTTCCATCTATGTACTTGACTTCTACATCATATTTTCTAATAGTAGTGTCACGAATTATCTTGCATTTTCTTTTTGTTCCTACCACAAACTTGGCAGCTTCATCTGTGTTTCCTACTGTTGCAGAAAGACCAATTCTTGTTATCTCATATTTTGAGTTGATTTGAAGTCTTTCCAAGCTAAGCGAAAGTTGTGAACCGCGTTCATTTCCCAAGAGCTCATGAACTTCATCTATTACAACCCATTCAAGTTCTGAAAGAGCATCAAGTATTTTTTGTTGTGTTAATAAGATTGTGATAGTTTCTGGAGTTGTTATAAGAACATCTGGAGGTGCTTTAGTTATTTTTTTTCGAGCTACTTGTGATGTATCGCCATGGCGTATCTCTATAGAAAGACCTTCGTTTTCTGCATATCTTATTACTCTTCTAAACACATCACGATTTAATGCACGGAGTGGTGTAATGTATAGAGCCTTAGTCTTTCCTGATTTCTTAGATTTAGCAAGTCGAGCAAAAATAGGAATTACCGAAGACTCTGTTTTGCCCGAGCCAGTGGGAGCAACCACTAGCGAATCTATCTTTTGAAAAATTATCGGAACTGCCTTTTTCTGAATATCTGTAAGTTCTTCAAAACCAAGGGAACGAAACTTGGCTACGAGAGCAGCCTCAAGTGGCGGATTCTTGATTCTGTCTTGTTCTAGCTCGCTCGTATATCATCACACCGACAAGCCCAATTCCAAATAGGACAACTGTAATAATCGGAATTGCATCAAAAATATCTGTCATAAGCGCCCTTAGTCGTTTACAGTGATAAATAGCTTAAGATGAATCTGAAAGGCCATCATGTGTAATAATGTAGTGAGCTTCTTTCTTGTCACCAAATGATGGAAGAACTTGTGCTATGTATTTTGTATCAAGTCTAGTAAGGCGGATCTTCTGATGTGTAAACATGCTTATAGATCTGTCAAAGTTTTCCCTCTCTGTATCATCAGATTTTCTAATTATGTTTGTGACGACTACTGGAATTTTTTTCTGTATAGTAACAAGTGCAAGTTTATGCATATATTCCATAAATGCAATATGCTTTGCTAATGAGTTTGATTCTTTTGAATATTCAAAAGAAAAAAGATCTGTTATGTTATCAATAACAACCAGAGAAATATCCTTAATTTCTAATATTTTGTTAATATATCTTATTTGTTCTGCAGTGTTTGTTATTCTGCCTATTTTTATTCGGTCAAGCATTTGTGGATCCATGTTTTTTGCCTTGATAATTTCAAGTAACCGTTCTGGCCTGAAACTACCAGATGTATCCTCATAAAGTATTACTCCATTAGTCGTAAGAGAGTTTACACTAATTTGTAGCGCAAGTTGTGTCTTTCCTGTACCACTTGGACCAAAAATGTCTGTTATAATGCCGTTTTTAATACCGCCACCAAGAAGCTGATCAAGTTTCTGAATACCTGTTGCAATCATTATCCTTAAGCTACAAATGCTAGAAATTAAAGAATGTCAAATACAAGATGAGATCGGGAAGGCTTTTATTCCCGATCTCAGTCAGTGCTTGACAAGTGATTTATGTTTGTCGCAACTGCCACCAAAGAGACCATTGACAACATTGCAAAAAGGCATCAATAAAAAAGTTACAGTCAGATTGAAAAATGAAGTAGAATACAAAGGAAAGATGAACAACGTAGATTCATACATGAATTTGATAATGACTGATGCTGAAGAGATAAGCAACGGCAAAGTAATTGCAAATTATGGTAGAGTGATAGTAAGAGGCAATAATGTTCTTTTTATTAGGTTGGAAAACGAACTTTAAATTAGTGTTTTAAAAATGGAGAGAAGTTATCTCTTTACATCTGAATCAGTAACAGAAGGTCATCCAGACAAGGTATGTGACCAAGTTTCTGACACAATTTTAGATGAATTCTTAAGGCAAGACCCAGACTCTAGAGTTGCTGTAGAAACCATGACTACTACTGGTATTGTGGTAGTTGCGGGCGAGGTAACTTCAAAGGCAAAGTTTGATGTACAAGATTTGGTAAGAAAGACTTTGCGTGAGATAGGTTACGATAATCCACAGTACGGATTTGACGCAGATTCATGCAGTGTCCTTGTATCTTTGCACTCTCAGAGTCCTGACATATCTCAAGGAATATCATCTGCAGAAAATAAGGAACAAGGTGCGGGAGATCAAGGACTTATGTTTGGATATGCAACAAATGAAACAGCAGAAATGATGCCTATGCCAATTATGCTGGCTCACAAACTAACAAAGGAACTTGCGGAGGCTAGGAAAAAAAAAGAGCTTCCATGGGCAAGACCCGATGGAAAATCTCAAGTAACTGTGGAATATGAAGATGGAAAACCAAAAAGACTTGAAACCATTGTAATATCAACACAACACTCGCCAGAAGTAGATAACGATCAAATAAAAAAAGAGATAATTGATAAAGTTATCAAACCTGTCTGTGGCAATCTCTGGCACGATAAAATTAAAGTTCATGTGAATCCTACTGGACGTTTTGTTATAGGAGGGCCACCGGGGGATGCAGGTCTTACGGGAAGAAAGATCATAGTCGATTCGTATGGAGGTATGGGACGACATGGAGGAGGAGCTTTTTCTGGTAAAGATCCATCAAAAGTTGATAGATCTGCTTGTTATATGTGCAGATATATAGCAAAGAACATAGTAGCTGCGGGTCTTGCTGAGCGATGTGAAGTACAAGTAGCATACGCAATTGGCGTTGCAGAACCTGTATCGCTAATGGTTAGCACATTTGACACAAATAAGATCCCAGAAGAACAAATTGAAAATTTAGTTAGAAAACATTTTGATATGAGACCAGCTTCTATTATATCTCACTTAAAGCTCAAAAGACCAATTTATAGAAAAACTGCCGCATATGGGCATTTTGGTAGAAATGAACCAGAATTTACTTGGGAGCAAACAGACAAAGCAGAAATACTACGGAAAGCTGCTGGACTTTAATACTTCACTGGGTGTTTTAAATTTAATACCTGAGATTTTTTGTAATTTTTTGTGATCTCCAGCATAATCACCAATCAAAATGTTTAGTTCATCTATACCAAACGTGCTCTTCGGATTATGTAAGGCACTATGGTAGGCACCTTCTAGGCTAATATGTTTTATCTTTACTTTTTTTTCTCGTATGAATTCCTTAACAAAGCGATTGTACGTGATCATTTTAGGGCCCACAAGATCGATAATCCTGTTTGAGAATTTTTTGTAAATCATTGACTGCAAAAATATTTCTGCCACATCCTCAATAAAGATTGGCTGAAGTCTATACTTTCCTGAACCAGTTACTATTATTGTTCCACTTTTGATTTGCTTATAAAGAATCTGTGATAGTAGATCATCTCTTCCTATAATATATGATGCGCGGAAAATTGTGTAATCCAGCCCAGACCTGATGATTTCCTGCTCTGCCTTGTATTTTGAGATAAGATAACCAAACGTGGTATCTTTGTGTACGCCTAGACCACTGATATAAATTATTTTTTTAATTCCAGCCTTTTTGCATAGCTTTACCGCATTTTTAGTAAGATCCACATTTACTTTTTCATAATCAGAATCAACTGTCTGTTTTCCACTTCCTATAAGATGAAAAAGTGTAGAGCAACCTTTTAGCCTAGGGGCAAGATATTTTTCAGATAGATCGCAGGAGATTATTGGAGTTCCAAATGTAATAGAAGATGCATTACCTTTTCGTACAATTCCTATTACATCAATTCCTTTTTTTGCAAGTATTTCCCCAACATTTCTACCTACAAAGCCATTTGCACCAGTCAAGGCAACTTTTAGGGATCTTTTGTTGTACATCACACAGTAGGATATCATCCGACAAATTAATTTTAAGGATGTTGTAAGATATGATAATTGAATACATCAAAGTGCTACGAAGTTTTGGGTATTGAAAAAGGTGCCTCTCAAAAGGAGATCAAGACCGCTTATAGAAAGTTGTCCCTTAAGTACCATCCTGATAGAAACAAGGATGAAAAAGATGCTGAAAAATTTAAAGAAATTATTGAAGCCTATCAATTCCTAAGACTTGAAAAAAACCAACATAAAAAATCACAAGTAGATATAGAATCTACTTATAGCCAGTTTTGGAAGTACTATGAAAAAACATCAGGCGAGGAACCTCAGTTTTACAGAAGAACAAACTTCACTGGATTTGGTTTTCCATTTGGTGTAAATGTAAGAGAAACCTATGGTCATAATCAAGAAAAACCTACCTCACATATAATGACACATATATTGCTATATGGTGGTCTTGGTCTAGTGGCTCTGTGGATAATTCTTTCTGAGATACTAAAATAAACCTGAAAGGTTATTACGTAAAAAATCAATTTTCTTTGTGGAAGACGAATCTATACCAAGGGGAAAACTTAGAACAGGTTTTACCACTGGTACGTGTGCAACAGCTGGATCAAAAGCCGCAGTTTTAGCAATAATAAATCAGAAAGAAATAGATTCTGTTGAAGTAATACTTCCAAAAAAAAAGACTATTAAAATAAAAATTACTAGTTGTGAGTTTGATAAGAAAAGTGCTAAATGTTCTGTGATAAAAGATGCCGGTGATGATCCTGATGTAACGCAAGGCGCTGAAATACAGATTGAAATATCACTTACTGACAAACCTAATCAAATTGAAATAGATGGAGGAAAGGGGGTGGGCAGAGTTACAAAACCTGGGCTTGGATTAGAGATTGGTTCTGCCGCAATCAATCCCATACCAAAAAAGATGATAACCGAAAATATTCTTGATGTTGCAAAAGATCTTCTCCAAAAAAATGGCATCAAAGTGGTAATTTCAGTTCCCAAAGGGGAGGAGCTTGCGCTAAAAACTGACAACCCCCGGCTTGGAATCCTAGGTGGAATTTCAATTTTAGGTACAAGTGGAATTGTAATTCCCTATTCTACTGCATCCTTTGCAGCATCAATAAGACAGAGTCTTGATGTTACAATTGCTATGGGAAATGATACTGTGGTGTTAACAACGGGGGGAAGAAGTGAGGATTTTTCTAGAAATATAATTAATCTACCGGACCACTGTTTTGTTCAGATGGGTGATTTTTCAAGATATACAATTCAACAGTGTGCAAAAAAGATGATTAAAAAAGCGTATATTGCTGGTTTTATCGGTAAGCTAACAAAGATCGCCATGGGAATAAAACAAACTCATGTAAAAGGTTCAAAGGTAGACATGAGGTTTTTGTCACAGCTTGCTCAAAGATGTAATGCGAATATAAAAACGATCGATGAAATAAAAAAAGCAAACACTGCAAGACATGTATATGAGATAGCTGCTAGAGAAAATTTAGTAGGTTTTTTTGATATGATTTGTTCTGAAGTTTACAAACAAATGACAAGGCATTCAGAAAATAAGCTCGAAATAGATGTTATTATGTTTGATTTTGATGGTAAGGTAATAGGCCGATTCTCAAGACAGTAACAGATATCTTTAGTCTAATAAAAAAACTATTGTGGAAAAAGTAGCTATACTTGCGATAACAAGGAATGGAATATCAATAGGATTATCACTTAAAAAATGGTTTCCAACTTGGAAAGTTTTTGCGCCGTTTAAGTTTTCAAACAATGATCCACAAATAGAGTGGTTTGATGATTCCACAACAGCCAAGGTTGGAGAGCTTTTCAAAACACATGAGGCATTTGTTTGTATATTTTCACTTGGGGCTGTTATTAGACTAATTTCACCTCACATGAAAGATAAAAAAACAGATCCAGCAGTAGTTGTTATAGATGACGCTGGAAAATTTGCAATAAGCACTCTCTCAGGACATTTAGGTGGGGCAAATCAGCTTACAGAAGAGATTGCAAAAGTTTTAGATGCAACATCTGTTATCACGACTGCTGCGGATGTAAACAAGACTATAGCGGTTGATCTTGTAGGCAAAGAATTTGGCTGGCAGATAGATGATGATTCCACAGTTACCAAGGTGAGTGCTTTTATGGTTAATGAAGAAAAAATAGGAGTTTTCCAAGATGCAGGTGAAAAAGACTGGTGGGCTCCAAAGAAAGAATTACCAAAAAATGTTACTCTGTACAACAAGATAGAAGAATTAGAAAGATCAATTTGTAAAGGATTTTTAATAATTTCTGATAGGATAATAGATAACAATGAAATTTTAAAAAATGCTGTAGTGTACAGACCAAAGACATTGGTGGTAGGTGTTGGCTTACACTGGGACACTACAGAGGATGTAATCAAGGAAGGTTTGGATTATTGTATGAAAAAATTCAAGCTAAGTTCAAAATCAATAGCAAGATTTGCATCCATTAAAAAAGAAGCAAAAGTACAGGGACTCGAGAATTTAGCAAAAACTATGAATCTTCCTGTAGACTATTACAAAAAAGAAGAACTTGCGCAAATAACTATACCAAATCCATCGGATACTGTACGAACATTGGAGGGAATCCCAAGTGTTTCTGAAGCTGCAGCATTAAGGAGTTCTGGTGGAAAATTAATAGTTGAAAAGCAAAAATTTCCACCAAATTTAACTATAGCAATAGCACGGATTCAAAAATGAAAAAAGGACTATTACTAATAGATAGGGGAAGTAAGGAAAAAGAAGTACAAGATGAACTAAGGTATATCTGTGAAAGAGCTAAAACAAAAGGCGGTTATCTGTTTTCAGATTATTGTTTTTTAGAAGTTATTCCTCCATATATTCAAGAAGGAATGGAAAAGAGCTTCAAACAAGATATTGAAGCTCTCACTATAGTCCCATATTTTTTGTATCCTGGAAGAAAAGTGAAAGCTGCAGTTAATACAGCAATAGAAATCACACCAAAGAGTAAAATCAAGATTTCAATTTCAAAACCGATGAGTTTTCATAGACTTATGATACAAATTGTTGATGAAAGAATTGAGTCAACACTTTTAAAAAACAACATTCGACTTTCTAAAAACGATGTTGATGTTTTAATAATTGGACATGGCAGTAAAGATCCTGAAGCGAGAACGTCACTAAAATATGTAGTAGATGAATTAAGTCATCAATACAGAAATATCAAATATTGCTTTTTGGAAATTGAGCAACCTAATATTGCACAAGGAATTGAAGATTGTACAAAAAACTCACCCCGTGTTTTAGTTATCGTGCCATATTTCTTACATAAAGGTGCACACGTAAAAAGGGATATCTATGAAGATCTTAATCCAGCAATCGAAAGATCAACCTTAAAAAATATTTTCATGACAGATCATCTTGGAACTGATGATAAGCTCATTGATCTGGTATTAGAGAGAGCGAAGGAGGCTGAAAATGATCACTGAAAAGGGTCAATCCATTGAAGACAAAAGCTTTGAAATAATCGAGAGCGAAATTGGCAAGCATCATTACAACAAGTATGAATGGTCCATAGTTAAGAGAGTAATTCATGCAACTGCTGATTTTGATTTTGCAGGAGTGAATATGATAATTTTCCACAAGGATGCAATACAGAGTGGTATTAAATCGTTGAAAATGGGCTGCAATATTGTAGTTGATGTAAATGGAGTGATAGGTGGTTTTAATAAAGAAAACCTAAGAGAGTTTGGAAACCAAACTATTTGTAATATTTCTGATCCTAATATTGTTGCTCAAGCAAAAAAACTCAGCAAGACACGTGCTCAGATATCTATGAGAATGGCAGCTTCAAACATGAACGCCGGTATAGTTGTAATAGGTAATGCACCTACTGCACTTCTCGAAGTCATACAAATGATAAAGGAAAAAGTAATACAACCTGCCCTTGTAATTGGAATTCCTGTAGGTTTTGTCTGTGCTACGGAGTCAAAAGAAGAGTTACAAACACTACATACTCCATACATAACAAACAAGGGACGTAAGGGAGGGAGTTCATCTGCCGCTGCAATTGTTAATGCGCTTTTTAAACTCTTAAAAGAAAATTCATAGATTGATTATGACCTATAGTAGCCCTCTCACATAATATTTTATTCAATTTTAGTACACATTAGTTATTATCAATTAATAATTTGTATAAACCTTGTACTAATTAGCCACTATTTAAAAAACTCTAAATTGAATGATAAACATGGAGAATTAGTTGACAGATACATTACATGCTGATATAAGCAATCAAAAAAAATCCGAAAAAGATACAACTGTAGAAATCATCATTCCTGTCTTAAATGAAGAAAATACTATAAGGGATCTATTACAAAGTATACGTTCAGTAAGACTACCGGTAAAGATTTCCACGCTGGTTATAGACGGTGGATCAGAAGATAGAACAATAGAAATTTGTAAGCAGAAGAATGTTAAGGTCATAAATCAGAAAGGTA
>JBOGRG010000102.1:0-17211 GCA_050749365.1 Nitrosopumilaceae archaeon | reverse complement strand
ACCTTAGTGTTTGCAACGATCTTGCAAAAACGTCTGATGCAAACTTGGAGTTCGTGCTTGCAGCGTCGTAATTTCCTTTTGTTATGCTTTGCTCTGTCAAATCAAGGCCTACTACTGTTATTTCCTTGTTACTGTAAAGAACGATGTGTTCCTCTGATTGTGCAAAGACGTCGTGCAATGAAAATACTGACAAGATAATTATTGTAAATACACTGAGGCGTACACTGTTAAATCCTGTCATGAAATATCGAGTAATTAGGGTAAGCTAACTTTATTTAAATCAGAAAGTCATTCTAAGATTTTAGAATGACAGTAGCATGTTTTAAATAGTTAGGCTGACCTAATTGAAAAAACGTATGACAAAAAGGCTTTCACTTTCTCAACTCAAAAAGTATGATGTAACCCAGAAGGTGCTTGAAGCCTTAGCAGACGCACAGTCACGTGCGATCGTATTTTCTATAATAAAGGAAGGCAAAACTGCTACAGAACTTGCCGAACAACATAGGATACCATTAAGCTCTGTCTACAAGAAGATTTCAGAGCTTGAGGAGCTTTCCTTAATCAAAGTAGAAAAATGGATTCTATCAGACAATGGCAAGAAATTCAAGCTTTACAAAAGCAGAATAAGCAAGGCAGATGTCAGTATAAGAAAACCCGAGCCAGTAATTAGTTTGTCTCCTAATTAGCATCTTTAGATATGGAAATTTGAACCTTAAATACTGTTAAACTAAGTCAACTTAGTGCAAATTGATTATTTGACTGAAAAAAGGGTTCTGTAAAGTCTGTGGTTGATCTTCTCTCTGTAAATTTTCGGTTGATAAGAGACTATCTAAATTCATCCGATATTTTCTTTAAGACTGATATTTCCTAAAACCTTTTTCAGTGGTACATAGTTCAACTTTTGGACAGAAGAGGCCATTTTTTTGTTCTACTCTCATTAAACCCTGTTTTTCTAAATCTTCTAAGATTAAATTCAGTTCATTGCTCTCAAGATCTGTATTTTTTTTAATATTTTCAAATGTCTTTGTTCCTCTGCAAAGTTCTCCCAAAACAAGCATGTCTTTTGTTTGGGGTCTCGATAATTCTCCTAGCGGTTTTTGTATTGTATTATCTGAATGTAGTTCAAATTGTCCTCCTTGTAATGTTTGATTTGTACTATATTTTTTCATTTTCCGTTGTCGTAGAAAACGTGGGATTATTCTTACTAGTGGAATCAAGAAAAATAACAAGTAAATCCATGCAAAATCTTCAAACATTTTGATATTATTCTGTGTAATGATGACATAAATTTGTTATTACGCTAAATTCTCAATTTTAGGACATTATTAAGCTAAAGTATAATTAACATAGAATGTCTATTAATTGTATAATTGTCCAAATATGAAACACCAAAAATAAATGTCAATATCGGTGCAGCTAAAGCAATTGCAATTGTCATCATAGTGCTTATCGTTGTTGGAGTGGTTGTAAGTGCTTCTGTAAAAATAGTAGATTCTGGTCATAGAGGGGTGCTACTTACTTGGAGCGCAGTTGAAACAAATGTTCCTCCACTCCAAGAAGGACTTCATTTTGTAATGCCTTTTGCTAATGATGTAATCAATATCGAAGTTAGAACACTAAAGTTTGAAAGATCAACAACATCAGCTTCTAGAGATCTCCAGACGGTATCAACGACTGTTACTGTTAACTATCGTCCAAGTCAGGAATCCGTCCATCATTTGTACCAGAATTTGGGTCTTGATTACCAGAATAGGGTGATTCAGCCAGCCATCGATGAAACCGTAAAACAGGTAACTGCAAAATATAATGCTGAAGAGTTGATCACAAAAAGGCCTCTAGTAAAAACCGACATTGAAAACTCGATAAGGGAGAGACTGGACGGGTTTAACATCATAACAGATGTTGTATCGATTACTGATTTTCAATTCTCGCCGCTTTTTGCACAAGCAATAGAATCAAAGGTAGAGGCAGAGCAAAATGCGCTCAGAGCCGAAAACGACCTTAGGAGAATTCAGGTAGAGGCACAGCAACGTGAAGCCCTAGCACAAGGTGTTGCAAAAGCCAATATCGCCGAAGCTCAGGGTGAATCTGAAGCTATCCGAATTATTAACGAGGCCCTGGCAAACAATCCAAACTATTTGGAATGGCTAAAAACACAAAGATGGGATGGAAGGCTACCACTTGTAGTAGGTGAGGGCGGAACACCTTTTATCCAGATACCAACTCGTCCTTGAATGTTTTACTTGGATGAAAACCTAGTCCTTTTCATTAGTTTTTGACTTGTCTCTTATTGCATCATACATTGCAAGAAATTGTTCAGGCTCATGTTGTCTGTAGTGTTTTTCTAGGCTTTGGATTTCTTTTTCTGATATGTTTTCTCCTTTACTGTTATGGTATTCTTTTATAATTTGATCTGGAGTTTTCTTTATGTTATATTTTTGAAGCGTTTTAACAACGGACTGTTTGCATAAAAAATCGTAAATTACAAAGCGGTATATAAAATACGCTGTAATTCCAATTATTGCCACAATAGTTATTGTGATGATTATGACAGCTACCATATTTGTTCATTCAATTTCTTAGTATTTCATTGTTATTATTGCAATAGAAATTATTCCAAAATGGTAACTGGGTCTTATAGGACCCGCTTAGCTCAAGCAACCAAAATTACTGTCTTGCTGATTCATCATCTTTACAAATTCTCAGCAATCTCTAAAAGATATTAGTCTGAAATATAATTTAAGAATATCATCTTATGACACTTGTTGTTGATTGTGCAAATGATGAAGAAATAGTGCGCGAGCTTGTAGAATACATGTCAAAACATGGTATTAATGCGAAAGTTGAGGGTGCTTTGGTTGTGACAAATGAAAATGATACACAAAAGAGATTAGAATCATTTATCAAAGATACTGGCAAGTCAGGGTACGAGATACTACGTTCAGATCCAGAGACTTTGGTCTTGGCAAAAGTAGTACGTATAGAGGATTTTGATTTGCCCAGATGTGAAATATGTGGTTATGTAGCACCAGAAGAGGAATTATTTGCACACCGAAGAGCTCATGGTATTGGATTTTGATGTAATGTATGTATCATGATAGTAAAGTTCTACGACAATATCATTCAACCTATATTTTGTATAAGTTAGCAATGATTGCATTCCAATTGATTTTAGGTCGATTTATGTTACTCTAAGATCTTTTAGGCACAAACAGACCTAAAGGTCTTAGATTTCTCCTAGTTTTCGACCAAATTATTACTACTTTTTATAGTAATTAGTCTCCAAACTAACCCCAAGGGGTAGAACCAAGAGGGCTGAAAACAAACTCAATTATTGGCCGGTTGATATAGATAAAACAGTTTTTGAGTTATTTATTTGTCAATCAGTTTCTAAAGAATTGTAATATAATTTTAAAATCAGCGAATTTCTTTTTGTAATTCAAAGTGTGGTTGAAACTTTTGCCACAAAAATCCAAGTATTATTGCATTGACTATCCAGTACATTGTTACTGTACTTGCAGACACTATTCTAAATCCGTTTACTAGATCCATCGGAGCTTTTATCGGATCTGGATTTTGAGGCATCAGTATAAAAACTGTGGTTATGTATATTGCATATCCTATTGGTACAGCAAATTTTCTGACTGGATTTTGCATCTTTTTGTAAACTCTTGAGAAGGCAAGAGCTCCAAGACCAGACAATGCCACAAATGCAACATACATTGAAGCTCTTAGTATGATTGTTTCTGGATCACCTACTGTCGGAGGATTGCCTGGATATTTCAGAAAAGGAATGAAAAACAGAGTAAACCACATTATTCCTGTTAAAGCAAGTGCCTTTTTGACATCATGATTTCCTGGCAGAACATGTCGTGAATAGGCAAAGACTACACCAACCAACGCTCCAATAGAAAGACCGTTTATTCCACCTGCTAGTACATTACCTCCTTTCTGCCATATTCTATAGGTGTTAAATTCTTCCCAAAATTGTGGCGTGTCTTTTTCTTCGCCAGATGTAAACAGATTCTGTACTTCGATTCCTATTGCTCTATCTAAGAATGGTTCTACTACAACAAGATTAACAATGCCATGAATTATTCCAGCGGAAAAGCCAGAAACTAATACAATAACAAGAAAAAGAAGCGTTTTCATATCAAATCACTTAGTGACATGGATATCCAGCAGCGTGTCTCATGTCATGGTATAGTTCATGCAGATAAAGATCCTCAAATGCTTGCTGACCCATCACAACACTGAACATGTGACCTTGATCAAATCCTATTACAAACAACCCAAACCCAAATATTACAAAAAGGATTCCTACTGCCAATTTTGGTACAGAACGGCTCGTTTTTGTTATTTGTTGAGTGTTTACCAATTTCACTGTAAATCAAATTGGTTTCTATTTAAACAGTAGGATTATTTGTCCAATATTTATACTACAATCAATTCTGTGCCAAAGTAAACAGCGCCGAACTTTTTGCGGAGATTTCTGCAACAAACGGTTCAGAAGCAGTGACGATAATAATCACGTCACCATCTTTAGGTTTCAAATTTTCTAACAGTATTGATCTAACTTTCTCATCTTTTTGTAAACAATCAACTTCTTCCTTTGGAAATACAAATTTGTTTTTCTGATATAGTAGTGTAATTGCGCCTGATGCGCCATAAAGTATTGATGCATCACGTTGTTCAATACCAGATTTGATTTCTTTTGCAAAATTTCGCAATAATATGGCATGATTATTTTTTCCTTGTGTAATAGAACATTTTGGAATACTACATTCCCCTGATATTATTTTGAAAAGATCACTTGTAAATTTTTGGCCTTTTTTTGTAAGAAAAGTACCCGCCCGTAATGAATCTGCCAAGCCTTCTTCTTTTAGATGTAAGATCAGAGTTTTTACAGCACCTTCACCCATGTGAAGCTCTTTGCAGAAGGACATTCTGCTTACATAGGTTTCTTGGCATAATAATTGTAGGGCCTTTAATACGTGCGGAGCACTAAATGACAATACTTTGCTTGATCCTCTTCTTGAGACTACTTTTTGCAGTGTTTTGATTAATGTACGCAAGAATAGTATAATGGTTTAACACCTAATTGAATTTTAACAATCTTAATATTCAATTCACTATGAATCGCAAATGTGAAAAGATATTATTTGTTAGCAATACCAGTAGTTGCCGCAATTATAATTTCATATTATTTACTTATGCCCACTAATAAAGAACCCGAGGATGTAAAGATAACACCTCAAATGTTGATACAAAATGGCTCCCCTCTCATAGGAGATCCGGCTGCGCAAATTACTATAGTGGAATGGGGAGATTATCAATGTACATTTTGTTACAAGTTCCATCAATCAAGCAAAGACATACTCATGCAAGAATATGTTGCGTCTGGAAGAGTCAACTTTGTATTCCGTGACTTTCCTCTAAATGGCCCTGATTCTGTTCTTGCTGCGGAGGCATCATACTGTGCAAATGACCAAAGCAGGTATTGGCAATACCATGATGAGATATACAAAAACTGGGCTGGTGAAAAAACAGGATGGATAACAAGGCAATCATTAGAACAATTTGCTAAGGAGATAAATCTTGATCTGGAACAATTCAACAAATGCCTTGATGACAAAAAATACAGGAACAAGGTCTTAGAGAATGAAAAATTTGGAACAGAGATTGGAATCAAAGCAACGCCGTCATTTTTGATCTTCAATAATGAAAAAATATTCAAAATAGAAGGAAACCAGCCATTTTCTGTTTTCAGACAAGTAATAGACGCAATCTGATCAAACTTAATATTCGTGATCCCAAGAGGTCAAGTGATGGGCAAGCCAATAATAGAAAAACAAGATTCTGTGAAACTATACAAATTACGAAAGACGCTCGAAGAGCTTTCTGACAAATCTGGTCGTGGAACAGAATTGATATCACTTTACGTTCCACCAAAGAAAGCTTTGCATGAAGTGATAAATGGATTAAGAGAGGAACAAGGGACTGCTGATAACATAAAATCTGATCTTACGAGAACTCATGTGGTTGACGCACTCTCAAGAGTCATACAGCGGTTAAAATTATACAAAAAACCCCCTGAGAAAGGTCTCGTTGTTTTCTGTGGTGCATTACCACCCGATGGAGGAGGACCAATAGGAAGCGAGGTAATCAAATTGTATGAATTAGAACCACCAAAAGAGCTGCAAACATTTCTGTACAGATGCGATGATCATTTCCATGTTGATTTACTAAAAGACATGCTAAAAGATGAAAATATGATTGGCTTTTTAGCAATCGATGCAAAAGATGCAGGATGGGGTCTTTTACATGGAGACAAACTTGAAGTTCTATCTGAGACATCTTCTGGAGTTGCAGGAAAGCACAGACAGGGAGGTCAGTCTGCAAGAAGATTTGAAAGACTAAGAGAAATGGAACTTGGTGAATATTATCATAGAGTTGCCAACACAACACGGGAATACTTTATTGACATTTATCCAATAAAGGGACTAATAATATCAGGTCCTGGACCCACAAAGGAGAATTTCATAAAAGAAGAGTACCTTGAGTATAGATTACAAAACATGATAATTGCAACATTAGATACGTCATATGCTGGCTCAGAGGGAGTTCGTGAGGCATTTGCCAGGGCACAAGAAGTGTTATCAGATTATAGAATGGTTGAGGAAAAGAGGTTTGTTGAAAAACTATTTCATGACATTCATTCATCAAAAGGTCTTGCAGTTTATGGTCTAAATGATATAACCGATCTTCTAAAGCGAAATGTTGTAGAAATGGTGTTGATTACAGATGATACAAATCTAAGAAAACTTGATGTCACATGTAGAAGATGCCAGAATGTGCAAACTGAAATTTTAGAACGACCCAAAGTAATCCAACGAACGCAGGAACTTTTAAGCTCACCATGCCCAAACTGTAAGAGCATGGATTCCGAATCAACAGAGCGAGACATAGTTGATTATCTTGCATTGCTTGCAGCGGAAACTGGTGTAAAAATCGAAGTCATATCTGGCGTAACAGAACATGGCGCAATGCTTTCAAGTATTGGAAAGGTAGGAGCATTCTTAAGGTATAATCCAAATCAGTAGGTCTAAATATTTTTCAATAACACCTTGATCATGGAACATGTATTACATGAAGAGTTTGATTCTAAGGTTCTAAATAATAAACAAAAAACCTTGGTGCTATTTTATGCGGATTGGTGTCCCTATTGCACTAATTTTAAACCAACATTTGAGGAAATTAATTCAAACGGTATACAGAAAATGGCCGCACTGGTAAACGAAGATGAAAATCCACTGTGGGACAGATTCAATATACAAGCAATTCCTACCATGATTGCGTTTCAAGATGGATGTATTCTCACTAGAAGAGATGCAAAAAGAGGCGTGGGCTTGACAAGAACAGACATAGAATCCATAATAAAGGAATTAATCTAATTTGATGCACTTTCTTATTTTGGATGCAAGCTCTTCCAATTCTTTGTCATCTGCAATAGTTCTTTTTGGCCATCCAGCTATGTCATTGTATCTTGGAATTATATGTACATGAACATGTGGAATTATCTGGTTTGCAGCCCTTCCGTTGTTTTGTCCGATATTGAACCCGTCTGCACTAGTAGCTTCTATTACTCCACGTGCTATAGGAAGGGCCTTTGAAAATAGTGTAGCGACACTTTCTGTGCTCATATCTAGAATTTTTTCATGATGCTCTCGTGGAATTACTAGTGTATGACCTTTGTGTATTGGATATTTGTCCATAATGGCAACGTACGTTTCATCTTCATAAACAAAATACGCTGGAGATTTACCAGCAATTATTTCACAGAAAAGACATGCCATGACTAACTATTGCACTTTTGTATTTTATTTAATGATTTACGTTGAGTTTAATTAGGGTGGAAATTTGATTCTTAACAATCCATGGGTAAAAAAAGCCGAGAAGAGCGTGAACAAAAACGAGAAAGCTATGCTGAAAAACGCAAACGAGAAAAACGCAAGTTCGCGCTAATTGCAACAGGCATTATTGCAGGTGTTGCCATTGTCATAGGAATTACATCTTATATCTTCATTCAAAACATGAATGTTTCTCCTGGAGCTCCACCCGGTGCAGGTACACTTGGAGATGAACATGAACATGCCACAATTATGGTATTAATATTTGGAGATCAGTTTGACTTCTCCTCCACCGCATTTCAAGTAAAGAATAGATACATACACTTTGAAAATCATAATGGAGAAACTGTCCACCGTCATGCCTCTGGAGTACCTTTAGGATTTCTTTTTGATACGTTAAACATAGGTTTAACTGATGAGTGTTATATCTTTCCAGACAAAAGAGAGTTTTGTACCAATGCTGACTATTCTTTAAAGTTTTACATCAACCACAGACAAGTACCTAGCATACGTGACTATGTACTGGAAGATAGTGATAGGATTTTAATATCATATGGAAATGAAAATGCTACACAAATTGAGGATCAACTTGCAAGAGTGGATTCCATCCTCATAGAACGCTAGAATTTTATTTAAACAACATTTTTGTAATATTTTAAACACATGCCACTGATAGGGCAGATGCAAAGATAAAATTATGCCGGCTAACACCCCACTCTCATCTAAAATGGAAATATCAAGCAGAAATGTGGTTGAGGGACCATCTAGAGCTCCTCACAGAGCTCTGTACAAGGCCATGGGATTAACAGATGATGATCTTGGCAAACCATTCATTGGAGTATCCCATACTGGAAACGAGGCAACGCCTTGTAATATACATCTTGGGAAGCTTGCTCAAAAAGCAAAGCAAGGTGTAAGTGATGCAGGAGGCACTCCTAGAGAATTTGCTACCATAGCAGTAAGTGATGGCATAGCTATGGGACATGAAGGCATGAAAGCGTCACTAGTAAGCCGAGAAATAATTGCAGATTCTATAGAGATAATGGTGCGAGCTCATCAGTATGATGGATTAGTAGGACTTGCAGGATGTGACAAGAGCTTGCCTGGAACAATGATGGGCATGGCAAGACTAAATCTGCCATCAGTGTTTGTGTATGGAGGAACCATAATGCCAGGAATATACGAAGGAAAACAAGTAACAATTCAGGACGTGTATGAAGCGGTTGGAGCTTATGATGCAGGACAACTAACTTTGGAAGCTTTGAAAAACCTAGAAAATGTAGCCTGCCCGAATGCTGGCTCATGTGGTGGAATGTATACTGCAAACACAATGGCATCAATTAGCGAAGCAATTGGAATTGCGTTACCAGGAAGTGCTTCTCCTCCGGCCGAAGATCCGCGCAGAGAAAAAATAGTTTATGATACTGGAAAAGCAGTTCTTAATCTTTTAGAGAATAGCATCCGTCCAAAAGATATTCTTACATTTGAGGCATTTGAAAATGCCATCATTGTTTTAAACGCGATTGGAGGTTCCACAAATGCAGTTTTACATCTTTTAGCATTATCACGCGAGATAGGTGTCAAACTTACACTAGATGATTTTGAGAGAATAAGAAGAAGAACACCACACATAGCGGACATGAGACCTGGAGGATTCTATGTAATGCTTGATCTTGACAAGATAGGTGGAATTCCTTTATTGATGAAGAGTTTGATGAAAAAGAATTTACTCAATGAGAATGTAATGACCACTACTGGAAAAACTCTGAAACAAAACCTTGATTCGATTCCATTATCATTTGACGCAAACCAGAAAATACTCAAACCAATCGAATCCCCAATACATCCAGTTGGTACTGTAGAAATTCTTCATGGTTCACTTGCACCAGAAGGGGCAGTAGTAAAGGTTGCGGGAGTAAAGATTAAGGAATTTAAAGGACGAGTCAAAGTCTTTGATAGAGAAGAGGATGCCTTTGACGCTGTGTCAAAAAGAGAGATAAAAGAAGGCTATGTTGTGATCATAAGATATGAGGGTCCAAAGGGTGGACCTGGCATGCGAGAGATGCTTGCTGTGACTGCTGCACTTGCAGGCCAAAAGCTAGGAGAAAAAGTAGCTCTTGTAACAGACGGCAGATTCTCTGGCGCAACACACGGTCTTATGATAGGTCATGTGGCACCAGAAGCAGCCGTAGGCGGAAACATTGCACTAGTAAAAGATGGCGATGAGATCATAATCAACATTGAAAAAAATGCGCTGGACTTAATGGTGCAAGAAAGTGAGCTTAAGCAACGACGAAAAAATTGGAAACCAAAGAAACCAAATTATGAAACAGGAGCACTTGCAAAATACGCTTCGCTTGTAGGCTCGGCTGCGGAAGGAGCCATTACGAGTCCTTTAAGAAAATAAAAATTAATTTTATATGGAAACTGATTTGTAAATTAAATCTACAGTTTATTTTGGCAAATGCATTTCGCAAAAAAGTTTTGTTTTATTTTTTATAGTCGTTGCAGTCACAGAAAGGCCGTCTTCTAATCCTTTTTTACAAATATCGCAGACTGCTTCCATTACACTAGTCTTTACTACTGCAGGTTTTCGTGCAAAATACAGGTCCTGAAATAACAGATGTTCATTACGTCTTTGTTTTTGAACTAGGATCTGTGACATGTGTATATTATCAAGGTGATCGCATATAAAGGTACCGTACTATACCGTAATTTGGTGTGTTACATCGTTTGATAGGAACGCGATGAGTTCTGAACGATTTTTTTGTGTATAAAATAAGGCGTATTTGTATACTACTTAATTATAAATAGAGTCATTATAGCCTGAACTTGTATGGGTGGCCACATTTGGACATTCAGAGCTTAGGATAATACCCCTAGACTATACTGGCACACAGTTTGAGCTCTACAACAAAATATCAAGAGATTACAATTATTCATTTTTGTTTGAATCATTAACAGGACCTGAAGAGCTAGCAGAGACCTCGATTATTGGATTTGATCCAGCTGTGGTAGTAAAAGGATATGCTAACAGAGTAGTATTGCGCGATAAAAATGGAAACACAAAAACTATACCAACAAACGACCCCCTTGTAGAGATAAAGAAACTGCTTTTTACTGTTACAGACCAAAAGTACCGCTATCTTGGCGGAGCAGTTGGAATAATAAACTATGATGCAATTAGATTGTGGGAAAAGATTCCAGACTCGCATAAAAAAGAAGTACCGATGATGGAATTTGGAATTTACACTGATGGGATACTATATGACAACAAAGGGAAAAAATCATTTTACTTTTATTATGACAAAAATAGAATAGAAAGAATATCATTTACGGACATTTCATTTGAAAAATTCGAAGCTTCTGACATATCGGAGAATCTAGACAAACAAAGATTTGCAAGTATGGTAAAGAGTGCAAAAAAATACATCTATGATGGAGACATTTTCCAAGTTGTACTTTCACGAAAGTTTAACTTTGAAGCAAAAGGTGATCTTCTAAAGGTATACAAATTACTCAGACAGATCAACCCTTCCCCATATCTCTATCACATGAAAATGGGTGAGAGAACCATCATAGGGTCTAGCCCAGAGATGCTTCTAAGAGTTACCGGCAATATAGTTGAGACTTTTCCAATTGCGGGAACAAGAGCCATAACTGATGATGAGACAAGAAATGAAAAACTAAAACAGGAAATGCTAAATGATGAAAAAGAACTTGCCGAACACACTATGCTTGTAGATCTAGGAAGAAACGACATTGGACGGGTTTGCAAATATGGCTCAGTTTATGTCAAAGAACTCATGGCTGTCAAAAAATTCAGTCAT
Source organism: Nitrosopumilaceae archaeon (assembly GCA_050749365.1). Lineage (GTDB taxonomy): Archaea > Thermoproteota > Nitrososphaeria > Nitrososphaerales > Nitrosopumilaceae > JBBDNF01. The sequence continues at coordinate 5,471 of JBOGRG010000102.1, read as the reverse complement.
GTACAACACATGGTTACCCACGTAGTTGGAACACTGAACAAAAAGTTTGATGCGTTTGATGCTATGAAAGCAGTGTTTCCAGCAGGAACCGTGTCTGGAGCACCAAAGATTCGCGCAATGGAAATAATTGACGAATTAGAACCAGAAGCACGTGGACCATATGCAGGTGCCGTAGGATATTTTTCGTTTAATGGTTGCTGCGATTTTGCAATTGCAATTAGAACAATATTCTTTGAAGGAACAAAAGGGTTTGTTCAGACTGGAGCTGGGATTGTATCAGACTCTGTTGCAGAAAACGAGTGGCTTGAAACTCAACACAAAGCAAATGCAATGCTTACAGCCCTAAAGGAGGCATCAAAATGAAGTTTCTAATAATAGACAACTATGACTCGTTTGTCTACAACATAGCACAGCTTCTAGGACAACTTGATGTCAGCTCAGACGTAGTAAGAAACGACAAGATAACAATCGATGAGATTCAAAAGCAAGACTATGATGCAATTGTAATATCACCAGGACCTGGAACGCCAGAAGATGTGAGATACTTTGGAGTCTGCACTAATGTAATTACAGAAGTTGGTCCTGCAAAACCAATTCTTGGAGTCTGTCTTGGACACCAAGGAATAATTCATGCCTTTGGAGGGAAAGTAGTAAACGCAGGCAATGTCAGACATGGAAAGACAAGTCCTATACAATACTATGAATCGCCTTTGTTTGAAGGAGTCCAGAATCCGTTTAGGGCAACAAGATACCATTCTCTTGTGGGGGACAAGACAGTAATTCCTGACATACTAAAAGTAACTGCCATTGCACTAGACGACAAGGAGATAATGGCGGTTAGCCACAAAAAGTATCTCATAGAGGGAGTACAATTCCATCCTGAATCTGTCATGACTGGAGAAGGAAAGAAAATCCTAAACAACTTTCTGAGGCTGGTAAAGAAATGATCAATGAGCTAACAAGCAAGCTTTCACTGTATGAGGATCTTAGCTATGACGAGATGAGTCAGGCTATGGATGAGATTTTAAAGGGGCAAACTCTAGTGCAAGAAGCAGCAAATTTTTTGAGAAATCTGACTGACAAAGGAGAATCTGATCAGGAACTTTTAGCGATGCTAGATAAAATGCAGCAGTATGCCATCCACATAGCACCAAAAAAAGCTGGAAAAATAATCGATGTTTGCGGTACTGGTGGCGACAGGATGAAAACTTTCAATGTATCTACGGCTGCAGCATTTGTAATAGCCGGCGCTGGAGGAGCGGTAGCAAAACATGGAAACAGATCAGTTTCTGGAGTTTCTGGCAGTGCTGATATTTTTGAGTATTTTGGATATGATTTGAATATGGCTCCAGAAAAAGTCACGGAAGCCATAGAAAAGTTTGGAATAGGATTCATGTTTGCCCAAAAATTTCATCCGGCTATGAAAAATGTCGCAGAAGCAAGACGCATGCTTGGAAGTAGGACTGCATTTAACTTGCTTGGTCCACTAAGCAATCCAGCTGGAGTGAAAAACCAGGTAGTTGGAGTATTTTCTGCAGATTATCTCGAGAGAATAGTTTTGCTGTTAAAATCTCGTGGTGCAGAAGGTGTAATGTCAGTATTATCACATGATGGATTAGACGAACTTTCTACCTCCTCAAAAAACCAGATCTGCCTTCTCAAGAACGGGAAAATAAGCCTAGAGACTCTCAATCCACTAGACCTTGGATTGACAAAGGCAAGCCTTGGTGACATACAGGTATCATCAAAAGAAGATGCAATCAAGGCGTTTGTCTCGGTATTGAAAGGTACAGCAAACAAAGCAATGACTGAGGTTACTGCTTTGAATGCAGCAGCTGGATTGATAATTTCTGGAATAGCAGATAATTTTCAAGATGCAACACCGATGGCACTAAACTCAATCAAGAATGGAAAAGCATTTGAGGTGTTTAATAATCTCATACGATTCTGCGGCAATGTTGGCAAGATAGAGGAGTTTGAAAAATCATGAAAGACATGCTACAAAAACTTGCACAAAACTCACAGATGGCAATAGATGATGGAGTTTATGAGATATCACAAAGATTACCAAAATCCAAAATAAACCTCATCGATAGCATTCGCAAAAATAAGCACGCGTCACTTATTACGGAAATAAAATTTTCCTCACCATCACTTGGAAACATACGCAATGTATCAGATCCTATAGAAATTGCCAAGATGATGATACAGGGTGGGGCAGTAGGACTTTCTGTTCTTACACAACCACATCTGTTTGATGGCTCGCCACAGTATTTTCAGAATGTTCGAAGTGCAGTAAATGTTCCTCTCTTGATGAAAGACATTGTCATAAACAAGGTTCAGATAGATGCTGCAGAACGAATAGGTGCAGACTGTGTGCTGCTGATACAATCAATATTTGACAAGAAGCTGGCAAACGACATAGACGAGTTTATTGCATATTCTCACAAGAAAGGACTAATGGTTTTGTTAGAATCACACACAAAAAGTGAATTTGTAAACTCCATCCAAACAGATGTAGACTTGCTTGGAATAAACAATCGTAATTTGGATACTCTGGAAATAGATCTGAAAACCACAAAATACATCCTAAAAGACAGAAATGAAAAACGACTAATACTTTCTGAGAGCGGAATAGAATCTCCAAATGACATCAAGTTTCTTCATGAATGTGGAGCTGACGCCTTTCTTGTGGGAAGTAGCATAATGAAGAGTAAGGATATCAAGGGACTGGTAGAACAGTTGGTGTTATCAATATGAAGATAAAATTTCCAAAGGATGGAAAGTTCGGAGAGTTTGGTGGAAAGTACATCCCAGAAACACTAGTTCCTGCCGTTCAGGAACTGGAAGAAGCATATTTGAAATTCAAGAATGACAAAGATTTCAGAAAAGAACTTGGTTACTATTTAGGAGAATACGCTGGCAGACCAACACCACTTTATTTTGCAAGAAATTTGACGGAAACAGTTGGCGGTGCAAAGATCTATCTCAAAAGAGAGGATCTACTGCATGGGGGAGCACATAAAATTAACAACACACTAGGTCAGGCTCTTCTTGCAAAAAAAATGAAAAAGAAAAGAACCATTGCAGAGACTGGAGCTGGTCAACACGGAGTTGCTACTGCCATGGCTTGTTCTTGTCTTGGATTAAAATCCGAAGTGTACATGGGATACAAGGACACACAAAGACAGAGACTGAACGTGTTTAGAATGAAACTTCTTGGATCAATGGTTCATCCAGTGATGGAAGGAACACAGACACTCAAGGATGCAATAAATGAAGCAATTCGTGACTGGATTACAAACGTGGAAACAACTTATTATCTACTTGGCTCAGCTGTAGGCCCGCATCCATATCCTGTCATGGTAAGAGACTTTCAGTCTGTAATAGGAAAAGAAATAATGCAACAAATGAAAGTGCTTGAAAAGAAAATACCAGATTCATTAGTTGCCTGTGTTGGCGGAGGTTCTAATGCAATTGGCACGTTTTATCCACTACTAGACACAGATGCAGAAATGTTTGGAGTCGAAGCTGGAGGAGAGGGACTAGATACAGTTCATCATTCTGCAACACTAAATGTTGGATCGAGAGGTGTACTACATGGCATGATGACATATTTGTTACAGGATGAAGAGGGGCAGATACGTGATACCCATAGCATAGCTGCAGGCCTTGACTATCCAGGAGTTGGACCAGAGCACTCGTATCTAAAGGATTCAAAGCGTGTAAAATATGGCAGTGTGGATGATCAAAATGCAGTAAATGCGTTTTTGATGCTTGCAAAATACGAAGGCATCATACCCGCACTGGAGTCAGCGCATGCTGTAGCTTACGCCATTAAGATTGCAAAGAGTAGATCAAAAAGTGATTGTATAGTTGTAACCTTGTCTGGCCGAGGCGACAAAGATGTAGAAGTTGTAGAGAATTACCTGAATCAAAATGTCAAAAATAAAAGATAAATTTTTGGAGCTAAGATCCGAAAACCAAAAGGCACTCATAGCATATGTTGTAGCTGGCTATCCAAATGAGAATGGAACTCTTTCTGCAGTACGAGGTCTGGTAAAAGGTGGAGCCGACATAATCGAGATTGGTCTACCGTTTTCAGATCCTTTGGCAGATGGTCCAGTAATTCAAAATGCCAGTCACCTTGCACTACAAAACGGCATTAAATTAGGAGGATTTATTTCACTAGTAAAAAAAATACGAAAAGAAACCAACCTCCCGCTCGTTTTAATGACGTATACTAATTTACTTTACAGACATGGTTATGACAAGTTTATTTCTACTGCAAAAAAGGCAGGAATTGATGGATTCATACTACCTGATATGCCCATAGAAGAGGCAAAAGAGTACCTTAAAGCCGTTCATAAATACAAATGTGATGCAATCTTTCTGATATCTCCTAACACAAGCGCCGTAAGAATTAAGAAGATAGCAAAGGTAAGCTCGGGATTTTTGTATCTTGTGTCAGTATATGGCACAACGGGAAAACAACAGGAAATTCAACAATATACAATTGATGCGATCAGAAAAACCAAAAAAATAGTGAATGGAAGAATTCCTGTAGGAGTAGGCTTTGGAGTAAGCAATCAAAACCAAGCTAGGTTCATAATAAAATGTGGAGCAGACGCTGTAATTGTCGGTACCGCGTTTTTAAGATTAATTCAGGACATACCACAAAAAAAGATCGAATCTGCGGTTGCATCATTTACAAGAAATCTCAAGTCAGCAATAAAATTATGATAAAGTATAACATTAAAAATTAGACTGTTGAAAAAATCAGCAAAGATAGCAATTATTTCAAGTATAGCTGTTGCCGTTGCAATTTCAGTATTGGCACTCACGGTTCATCTAAGACTATCTGCTATTGAAGGAAACGAGGAAAACAGGCAAGAAAGCATAAGTGAAAAGATTAACGAAGCGATAAACGTCATAACTAATCCAAATGCTGAAAATAATGAAACATCAGAAGAACATGAAAGTGCAGAACAGCTAGAAAAAGAAGGGAAATAGTCTAAAAATCATCGAGGAGAATAAAAAATTATGGCAGCTCCTGCAAGAGCTATCAATGATCCCATGATCTCATATCTGTCAGGTCTTTTTTTATCAACTATCAATCCCCAAATGATTGCAGAAAAAATGAATATGCCACCATATGCTGCATACACTCTTCCAAAGTTAGCAGGCTGAAATGTCGGAATAATTCCGTATGTAAACAATACCATTGCTCCAACTAAACCAAAAATCCATTTCTTTTTTACTTTCAGCCATAACCAAACAAGATAACCACCACCTATTTCTGCAAGAGCTGCAGCAAAAAACAAACCAAGCGTTGATAAAATTATTTCGACCAGACCTTTTCACCCTTTCTTGGTACATAAAATATTATGAGAACTCCGACTAGAGCTACCAAAGCTCCTATTACATCATACATATCTGGTTCAATTCCGTCATATATCCAACCCCAAAGT
>JBOGRG010000101.1:0-11465 GCA_050749365.1 Nitrosopumilaceae archaeon | reverse complement strand
GGAATTGAGCTCCACTTGGAAAAGGCATTTTTTGCAGATTCTATTGCACTAAGAGTGTCTTCCTTTGTTGCCATTGGAAAATTTGCTATGACAATGTTTCTATCAGCTGGAGACTTTACTTGGAACTGTTTTTCAGAATAGATCTCTTTTCCGCCTACTATCATTGGATAATTTTTGCCAAAATCTTTTTTTACAAACTCTACTGCCTGATCAAATTTTTTGTGAAATTCGTCTGTAGCATTGTTTGATACTGCTTTTGCCCACGTCTTCTCGTTTTCAAACACAGTAAACCTAGACTTCTACATAATAAATTGGTTAGCTAGATTATTTTGTGAAATAACCACAAATCAAAATAATGCGCTTGGTGTATGTGATGTAACATGCGTAAGACATGCAAGCGCTGTAAAGCAGAATACGATGATAACGGTTATCCAGTATGTGATTATTGTTTAAAAATGCTCGATAATTATGAATAATTCTACTATAACTAGATAACACCAACGCTATTTGTTAGTCAAAAACCGTAAGTTCGAATGATTTTCCATTCATAAACATTTTCAGAAAATTTTTGTATCGCAATCCTGTCAATAATAAATTCATTTTTTATTTTTAGAGAATCTATGATTTCCTTCTTCTCAACGTCTTCAATTTTTTTGTAAATTAAACTAATGTGAGGTACAAACTCATATTTGGTATATTGACCAAGCTTGCTAGCTAATTCCTCATTTATTGTGTTTAGATTAGAATTTGGTTCAATGTTGACGAAGATAGTTTTCCAAATATCATCAGAATAATCGATCCCTGCTTTTTTCACTATGAATGGCTTTGAATCACTAATGCTGTTTCTGACACATTCTTCTAGTACTTCAAGACTGGGATCAACTAAACCATATACTGTTATGTGTGGTAAAAATTCAGGCGCGTCATACCTTTGACTTAAATTCTTGATAATTCCACTGAGGTATTTTGTGTCCTCCATATCTGGAAGTAGCCATACTGCAAACATGTGGATATCATAATAATGTAATATTATTTTAAACAAATTGATCGATCATTAGCTTGTACACAAACTAGCTTCAAACACGAAACATTTTATCCATGTATGTAAAGGATGCTTATGCGAAATACTGTCTATCTTGATGCCTTAAAAAAACGTGAAGAGACTCTGTCTGTTTTGAAAGGACAAAGATTTGAGCAAATACTGCATGAAGCTAAGAAAAACTGGATAGAATGTACTCCACAAAGACAGGACTCGGTGATCGCAGGCATTGATAGCAGCTACAACAGCACAAAATTCCAAGGGCTAGAACTATGGGTGGTTACAGCCATATCCATCAAATCTGACGGTACGATGATCTCAGAGCTGCACAATCAAGGACTTGGTACACCAAACCCAGAACTTGCAGCCCAGGCAAGCAGGATGGAAATAGATGCCTGTGCGGCCTCTGTGGGCAAGGCTGATCTAATAGCCCTTGATGGCTCACTTTACTCACAATTTCTTACAAGACAGGCTTCGCTTACTAGCATGCTTGCCTCTACCATAAAAAAGAAGAACAATGTCATTTTTGTATCAAAGACATCCGTCACAAGAAACGAGTTTTCAAAGTTTGGTTCATTGGCCGGTGATATCTTTTACTATAATCACGCCAACAAAAAAGCTGGCTTTAGCAAAATTTTTGTAGACAGGGACCTTGGACCAGGAAAAGTAATCTCGTCTGTCTATGCAAGACTTCGAGACTCTACCCCTCTGATAAAAATTGAACTCTTGGGATCTGATCATAATGAATCAGAAATAAAATCGCTACTTGACAGGCTATACAAAAACAGCGTCTCTGGGTATCCTTATGCGCTAAAGCTTGCACACAACAACTGCAAGATAACATATACTGACTTGGCAAGACTTGTTAGTCTTTACGGCCTTGGAAACGAGGTTGGATCAAGGGAGGTGCTTGAATGAATATTGGCGTTGTTATAGGAGAGGCAAAACCAACCGAGGTTACAGCACAATCATCACGCCCTCTTTCTGTTGGAGAATATGTTATTGTGGATTCACAAAATGGAAGGCTCTTGGGTCTAGTTGAACGATCTATTGTTTCAAGCGATGCACTTGCGGATGTACGAAACTTTGATGAAGCCATGGAAAGTAGGGAAGTGGCTACACTTAATCCAAGAGACAAAAACTATAAAGTAAAAATTGGCATTCTTGGGTTTTTGGACAAGCTACAAAAGGGCCAGCCAATTGTACCTGCAGTCCCTCCACTGCCAGGAACCTCGATACTTGAGGCCACAGAAGATGATCTTGGAATAATATTTGCACCAAAAGAAAAAGAATGGATTAGGATTGGCTCACTACTTAGAAACTCGGAAATTGAGGCAAAGATAAATCTCAACAAAATTGTCTCGCGGCACATAGGCATACTTGCCATGACTGGCATGGGAAAAAGCAACCTTGTATCGCTAATAGCAAAACAAGTAGCAGGGTTGCAGGGAACGCTGATAATTTTTGATTACCACAACGATTACGCAAATCTAAACGTGCCAAAGATAAGTGTGACTGATGCCAAGATAAATCCAAGACTGTTACAGGCAGACAAGCTTGCCGAAGTAATTGAGCTTAGGGAAAACGCTGACAAGCAGCAAAGAGTCTTGCGCGAGTCCTTTACTGCATCTGTAAGGGAAGCAAAGGACTTTTGGGCTGCACTTGAAGACAGTGTCTCTGCGTTTGGCCACACCACAAAGGGATATGCTGACAGCACAAGTCGAGTCTTGGATAAAATCGATGATGCAAAGCACAGGTTTTCTGATATATTGGATCCTGATTGTGGTGATCCTGTAGACTTGATAAAAGAAGGCCGAGTCAATGTGCTAAGTGTTGCAGAGCTAAGCGAGAGACAGGCAAACGTTGGGCTGTCTTACTATCTACAAGAGTTGCTAAATGACAGAAAGGACTCTTACTGGGCAAAAAAGGGAAGAAAACTTTCAAGAAAAAACACCAAGTTTTCGGCTCCTATCTTTATAATAATTGAAGAAGCCCATGTCTTTATTCCAAAAGGGGAACACACGGATACAAAATACTGGGCATCAAAGGTTGCAAGAGAGGGTAGAAAGTTTGGAATAGGTCTTGGAATAGTGTCCCAGCGGCCGCGAAACATAGACCCAAACGTACTAAGCCAGATGGGTTCTCTTGCCATAATGAAGATAGTGCAAGACGATGACCAGCAGCAAATTGCCTCAGCAGCAGAGTCTTTGAGCAGAGATCTTCTTACTCAACTATCATCTTTGAATGTTGGGGACGCGGTTTTAGTAGGACAGTGGGTTAACCTTCCCTCAATTGTTCATGTTGATGAAGTCAAGGGCAAAACAATAGGTTCTGATCTAAATGCAGTAGCAGAGTGGTCCGAGTCAACAAAGTTTAAAGAGATTGCAGCAGAATCAACGCAGGGTCTTATTCAAAAAGATCTATTGATGGATTAAAAATGATATTTTCGCACATCTCTGATACGCATTTAGGATTTGTACAATACCATTCAGAAGAGCGTGAGGAGGATGTTTACTCCGCATTTGATCAGGCAATTGATGTTTCTATAAAAGATCACGTTGATTTTGTAATCTTTGCAGGAGACATCTTTCATGTGCCAAACCCAGGTGGAAAGGCAATCTTGGTCTTGGCAAATGCGCTAAAGCGTCTAAAGCAAAACAAGATTGATTCATTTTTCATCCTTGGCGAGCATGACATTAGCAGGATACGGGCAACTCCAGTACCATTTGTTTACCACAACTTGGAGTTTTCAAAATACATCGGAAATGGAAAGCCGTTTTACTACAAAGACGTACTGCTTTTAGGATTTGATAAGAGAAGAAAAAGCGAGGTCCATACACTTGAAAGCGAGTTTGTCGCAGCAGACTTGGTAGCAAAAAACCATCATGGTCACAAAATACTTGTACTGCACCAAGGGATAGCTGAGATCAACAAGTTTGCAGGTGAGCTAAACTCTACAGATCTTCCACGCAACTTTACTTACTATGCAATGGGACATCTACATGAGAGCGAACTCAAAAAGTTTGGCCATCTTGGTGGACCTCTTGTCTATCCGGGATCGATTGAACTTACCTCAAGTGAGGGGATCAAAGACACACAAAAGGGGTTTTATGAAGTTGATATTTCATCATCGGAAGCGAGGCCAAGCTGGATAAAGCTTGACACAAGACCACAACTTTCAATTAAAACTGATCTTGAAAATCTCAGAAAAGAGATAGATACGCTTGAAACCAAGCTGAAATCATTTGTAAAAAAACCAGTAGTCGAGCTTAAAATTCGGGGAGAAAAAATTGAAACTGATATTATCCAATCACAGATTGCTAGATTAATTCCAATAACACTGCGATGCTTTTGGAAAGCGATACGAACAGAAGAAAATGCTGGCTCAATATTTGTAGAAAGACCGGCCAAAATTGATGACGAAATGTTCAAGCTTGCGAAAAATATTCTAAATTCAGAGGCGCTTGCAAATTTTGCAATCAAAGATCTCTTACCGCTACTTTCTACAAATCACATTGACGAAGCAAATCAGTTGATAATTGAAAACTTTAATCGCTTCAAAAAGGAGACAAAATGTTAACTACCGTAGAGCTTGGAAACTTTCTTTCCCACTCTAATACAAAACTAGAGTTTGACAAGGGGGTTACTGTCTTTGTGGGACACAATGGAGCAGGGAAATCAAGCGTCATTGACGCGATAACCTTTGCACTCTTTGGAGAACACACAAGAAACTCAAACAAGGGCCTGATGCGTCGTGGTTCAACTCAAGCCTATGCCAGAGTTGACTTTTCTATCTCAGGAAGATTATTTGAGGCAGTGCGTAAAATCGATTCAAAAGGCACGCTCTCAGCACAGTTTTTTGAGAGAAAAGATGGATCTCTAGTACCACTTGCCGCAGGTGAGAGAAAGCAGTTTGGTGAGTCCATGACAAGGCAGATTGAATCCTTGATTGGAATGAACTTTGACAAGCTCAGAGTTGCATCGATTGTACAACAGGGTGAGCTTAATTCCATAATTGATGCAGATCCAAAAAAATTCAAAGAACTTGTCAATGCGATAATTGGAATAGACAAGCTTGACAATGCATTTGAAATGATGAAAAACGTTGTTGATAATTTTCGTGAATCAATACGAAAAGAGCTAGAGTATGATGACACTGGCATTGAGGTGCTGCGACAAAAGCTTGACTTGACTGCAAAAGACATCAAGGATGCAGAGCCACAAAAAGAAGAACTCGTTACAAAAAAACGAGAACAAGAACGCGCACTACATCTATTACAAGACAAGATAGATATTGAATCGCCAAAAGAAGCCAAGATAAAGGAACTTGATACAAGAAAAGCTGAACTTGTCAAATATGTCAAGACTGCAATCTCTTCAATTCAAAAAGAAATAACTGAAAAAGAAAGAAAACTTTCAGACTGTGAAGGATGCTTTGATTTTGTATTATCAAAAACAGAGATCGAGCTGCAGATTACAAAAGCGGCAAGTGAGTTAGCGTCAGCACAAAAAGAGATTCGTAAACTATCAGAGAAGCTAGGCAAGCTTGGTGGACAAGAAGAGCTAGCTGTCAAACTAAAGCTAAAAGGCGGCAGATGTCCAGTCTGTAATTCTGCGGTAGACAACATCAATCCACAATTTCAAGAAGCGCACATACGAGAAGAGATTACAAGGATGCAAGAAAATATTGCTTCTCTCATAAAAACAGAAAAAGACACCCTTGAGGCAAAGCATGAACTTGAAATGAGGTATCAAAAGGTGCTAAAGGCAGAAAATACGCTTCGTGCTCACACTGTTCAAAACCCAAAAGACTTGGTGAATCTGAAAGAAGAAATCTCTAGGCTCAAAAACAGCGTCCAAAAAATTCCAGCAAATATTGATTCCTCTGGTAATTTGTTATATCTTGCTATAGATTCTCACTCTCAGACTTTATTGGAAACTATCTCGACATTACAGAAAGAAACAAAAGGATTTGATTTGACTGAATTCAAAAATCTAAAAGCTGCTTTTGAACAGACACGCAAATCTATTAGCAATACAGACCAACAGCTGGGCGCAATCGCACAAAAGCTAGAATCAGCAAAAGAGCAACAGAAAAAAATCTCGCAAACGTTAGAGGCGCTTGCCTTAGTAAAGCAATATGTTTTACAGCTTGATTCAATAAAAAATCAGATATTCAATAGAGATGGTGCCGTTGCAACTAGTTTGCGTTCATGGGCACTGAGTCTAATATCGGAAAAAGCCTCAGAATATCTGGCTGCATTTAATGTAAAAATTCAGCGAGTCTTGCTTACAGAAAAGACAAGAGATGTTGGAATCTCCTGCTATTTTGGAAACACTGTCCTAGATCTAGAATCACTTAGCGGTGGAGAAAAAGTCAGTGTTGCACTTGCACTACGACTTGGGATGGCACACATTCTTGGCTCATCTAATCTGAACTTTATAATTTTGGACGAGCCTACAGCACATCTTGATGAGGAACGAAGAAAGTCACTAGTTGGTGTGCTATCACAGGCCTTTGAGGCAAACTTGGGTTCGATATCTCAGTTTATTATAATTACACACGATTCGGAGATATTTGAGAACTCTAATGTGGACATGATATACAACTTTGAATCCACACCAGAAGGGACAAAGGTAACACCGCTCTAGCCGCCTGTAAGCTTGGCAAATCTCTCGTTTTTGCTTAATTTGTCCATAAAATCAAGGTTAGAGAGGGCAACAACTGCAGATTCTCTTACAGGCTCGCTTGAATCTTTTAGCGCCTTTTGCAAGGTATCCCTTGCATCCTGTGAACCTATCACACCAAGCGCAATTGTAGCTTCATGTCTTACAAAGAAGCTGGGATCGTTTTTTACCGCATCTTCAAGTGGTTTTACCCCACTTCTATAACACATCTGACCAAGTGAAAATGCAGCCTCGTGTCTTACAAGCTCGTTTGGATCATTTTTTAAAACCTTGGTAATGTGTGAAACCATCTCTTCACCACTCAAGTCTACAAGAATGCATACAGCTCTTGTTCTAATGACAAAATCGTTGTGATCCAATAAATGTAGGAAATACTCTTTATCTTTTCTTTCATATCTTTCCTCCATCTTAGACAAGAGCTCAAGACGTGAGGTGGGAATAACTTCCATGCACACAATTTTATAAGCGAATATTTATTCATTGATGAGATGAGCCGTTGCAGATACTGGCACCTTGCCATTGAGGAATTGAAAAAAGTAAACTACGACACAAAAAAGGTGCTCATATGGGAGATCAAATGCACAAAAGACGACAGAGGAGCACACTTTGGTGTGTTCTGCTACAGAAACGGAACACCATGGGACTATACGTCAGTTCATGGCATTGTATTTTATTACAACATGATTCCACGTGACGAAGTCGATAAGATCGCAGAATTTCTAAAAGGAAAATTTGGTGGTGAAGTGGTAGAAAAAGGAGAGCGAGCCTTTTTGAAAGGCTCTCGTGAAATTTATTCCCCAAAAGAGATTGCAGACCTTGCAACAGAGCTTGGCAACAAGTTTGAGACAGGTGTAGAAATTTCAGTAGAGCTTGAAAACTTTAGTGTACAAGAACAGGAGCAAAGCAATTTTCCTTCAAGCAAACTCTTGCCAATTCCGGGCAAGTAGATAAATATGGATTTGACCAATTTTTAGATCTCAGATGGATGAACTAAAAGAGATAGGAACACATCTTGAGGAACTTAGAAAGCGGCTACTTAGAATGGTAGCAGCTGTAGGAATTATTGTAGTCTTTATTCTCAGTTTTCATGCAAACGCGTTTGATTACAACGGAATAACGTTGTACTATCCAACACCAGATCCGCTTGACAACATTGCAGGCCAGATTACTGTGGTAATGAAAAGCCAACTGATACCAGAAACGGTCCAGTTAATTCAAACAGCTCCAGGACAAGCCTTTTTTGCACAGATCTATATCGCAGCTCTGCTAGGTGTTGTCTTTGGAATGCCTGTAATTGTAAAAGAGCTGATAAGTTTTCTGTCGCCAGCTCTTGCAGAAAAAGAGACTCATGTAATAAAATCAATAACAATTCCAGCTGTTGCCCTTTTCATAGCAGGATGCCTTTTCTCATACTTTTTTGTCACGCCTTACATCTTGGAGTTTCTTTACAAATATGGTGAGTCAAGCGGACTAGTTACATTTCTTAATGTGGTAGACTTTATCACATTTGTACTCCAATTTCTTTTAGCATTTGGAATATCATTTCAGCTGCCACTGATAATGTATGCCATGACCGCATCTGGAATGACTGATCAAAAATTCTGGAGAAAAAATATCAGATATGCCATTGTTATAATTGTGATCTTTGGTGCAGTGATTACACCAGACGGAAGTGGAATCACAATGTGGTTTGTCGCAGGTCCCATGATTGCGCTATATCTTGTAGGCATGGCCTTCATCGAACGCAAGGACAGACAGATTGCAACACTTAAATCTTAATCTGACAAAATCATGATATTAATGCTAGACCTTAATGTTGCGTTACTAGTGCCAAGTGGCATGGAATGGATATGGATCATAGTAGCTATCGCAGTTTTGATCTTTGGTGCAAAAAAGATTCCAGAGCTTGCTCGCACTTTTGGAAAAGCCAAAGGCGAATATGAAAAAGGAAAGATAGAGGCAGACAAGGAACTAAAAGAATTCAAAGAAAAACAAGATTCTCAAAAATAAAAACAACGCTTTTTACCCTCAAAAAACAGATTAGCTTGTGATTAGAAGATCAGATATTCAGAAAATTGTCAATGAATATTCTGACCTTACTGTAGGAACGCTTGGCAGTCACTCTGCGCTTGAAATCATGGACGGTGCAAAAGACGAGAACCTGTCTACCCTGGTTGTATGCCAAAAAGGAAGAGAGATACCTTACAAAAGATTTTCAAGAATTGCTGATCAAATCATAGTCTTAAACAAGTTCAAGGAAATGCTTTCTGCAAAAATACAAGAAAAGTTACGTGCATCAAACACAATAATTGTACCGCACAGAGCACTTACTGCATATCTTGGATACAAGGGGATAGAAAACAGCTTTAAGGTGCCAATCTTTGGAAACCGAGCTTTGTTTCAGGCAGAAGAACGCTCGTATAGAAAAAACCAGTACTATTTACTTGAAAAGGCAAGAATAAAACATCCTAAACTATACAAGAATCCAAAAGACATTGACAGGCCTGCAATAGTAAAGGTACAGGAAAAATCACGCAAGCTTGAAAGGGCATTTTTTAACGTCTTGTCTTATTCAGACTATAGAGAAAAGACAGAGACAAAGATAAGACACGGTCTGATATCAAAAGAGGATCTAAAGACTGCAAGCATAGAAGAGCTTGTAATAGGAACGTACTTTAACTTCAACTACTTTTATACGCCTCTTTCAGAGGAAGTAGACTTTCTTGGTATAGAAAGAAGATTGCAGACAAACCTGCATGACTTTAATGCCCTTCCTGCACGACAGCAACTTGAGGTTGATGTCACACTTCAAAACATTGAGGTAGGACATACTCCAGCAAGCATACGAGAATCGCTTTTGGACAAAGTAATAGCGGCCGGGGACAAATTCGTTAATGCCGTAAAAAAAGAATATTCACCTGGAATAATAGGGCCATTTTCTTTGCAGAGTGTGATAACACGAGATCTGGAAATCATAGTGTATGATGTCTCACTTAGAGTTCCTGGAAATCCAATTCTTGCTACGACAAGCCCGTACACAAAATACAAGTATGGAACTATATTTGGTGTGGGAAGAAGAATTGCAATGGAGCTCAAAAAAGCTCAGCAAGAAGGAAGACTAGAAGAGATAGTAACCTAGGCTTCCATCTTTTCTTTTAGAAGACTTTTTCTTACCAAAATAGGAACGTTGTAAAATGATGCAAGAGCTATGGCATCAGAAGCTCGATAGTTACGCATGACAAATTCATTTTTTCCGGTAAAGTACAGATTTGCGCGCAACACATTCCCGCTTTCATACACTTTGATTCGAACCAGGAGAAGCTCGTTTAGTTCTGCAATCTCTTCTGTCATGTTGTATATTGTCGGAATGGCATCTCTTTGACCTTGGATGAAACTCGTTATGTGCCTCGCTACTTCGCCAGAAAAGGCCCTCATGTGGAACTCTTTTCCGTCGTCTGATCTTAGAATTAGTATGCCCTCTACGCCATAGGGATCAACAAAACCCACATAAGTTATCTTTGCATCGGCATAATCAGAGTCTTGAACTTCATCTATCTTCAAGATGATTTTCTCATACAATAATGACAGATAAAGCCTTTGCCAAAAACAGATACAATTTAATGTTACAAAAATTAGGTTTTGAGATGTTGGAAAAGCAAGCAACAGTACAACGCTCTTCTCGTGCAATGATAATTGTAGGATTTGCATCTATTGTAATCATGTTTTTAATATATTCAAGATATGACTCTGTTGCTGTTACTCCAGACGCTATTCCACTTTTGGAAAGGATGGCAATAGGAGTGTATTTTGTTCTCTTCATGTCATTTGGCGCAATAGGATATGGTTTGTATAGATTTTACAAAACAAAGATTGCAAACAGTGATAGCTCCATTTCATCCATAATTGCAAACTCGATAAACAACAAAAGATCAAAACAGATCTTTGTTGCTGCTGCTATAGGCTATGGTATATTTTTTTCACTTACTTCAGGAATATTGGTTTATCAGCCTGAAGTAATATTCTCGGAACACTATGGTGCAAAAATTCCATCTGCACACATCACTCCTTGCTGTGGGCCTCCTGGATACATGCCTGCAATTGTAGGATACTTTACAGAACATGTTGGCATGAAGATAATTCCAGTAAACTTTGTTTTGCAAGTTACAATCTCATTTTTAGTTGGTCTTAACTTTGCACTTGCCTCAAAGGCATTTTCAATATACAAAAAAGAAGGAGGCATGGGCACTTTTGGTGCAGTTACTGGATTGTTTATCGCATGTCCTACTTGCGCGGGCACTCTGCTCACTGGAATTGTAGGAGCAAGTGCGGGTGCCTTTACAATAGCACTGACACAACTCCAGACTATTTTTATTGCCGCATCAATTCCTGTCTTGCTTGTAACGCCTCTAATAATGGCAAGAAACATTAGAAAATTTTCTCTTGGAAGCTGTGCAACAGAGTCTAAATAGTAGCTGACTTTTTTACCTCTGGTGTCTTCCAATCACCAATATCGTAACCATCACGCCTGAGATATTTCAGAGTAAGCTTGTAGACAAGCTCATCGTGGTCAACTGCCTCTAAGATCTCTTTCCATGATACTCTTCCAGCATGGTCTAGCTTTTTTGCAAGCTGGGCTGTAACAGTTTCAGCAATCTGTGCGCACTGGTCAAAAGTCTTGCCGTTCTTGTACGCTTTGGTTCTGATATCGCAGCTATCCATTATAATGAATTTATTATTG
>JBOGRG010000100.1:0-2635 GCA_050749365.1 Nitrosopumilaceae archaeon | reverse complement strand
GTTTACACCATATTAGAATGGTATCGTATTTTGACAGATCCGTTCCCTCAGGTATCTCGTAGTTTTGATTGCCGTTGTTTGCTTTCAGGCGCCCCAAGCTGACGTAGTCTGACGCACTTGTGTCAGTTGACAGATACACGTACAGATCTGGCCCATTGGTAGACTTGAAATTCTCCAATCTCAGGATATAGCTTCCATCTTCCAATGAGACTATTTTCGTCACCCCTTCGGCGTTGTGTATTCCATCGCCTACACCTACAAAGTTTCCAGTCAAGCTAACCATAGCTTTCTTTTCCATCATGGTCTCTGTTTTTTCTTTTGTCATGGAATCGTCTTTTTTCATCATTTCAGTTGCTGTGTCTTTAGCCATTGGTAGCGGCTCATCTATTGTGGTGTTTCTGAAAAGCGGCGATAGCGCATACACACCGGCAGGGATAAGAACCACAGCCACAGCTACTGCAATCAGTATATTTTTGTTCATCAAAAGCAGGTTTGTGGTATTAATAAAAACTGTTTTTCCATCTTATATCCAGATCTTGTCCAAATCTGGTTTAATTTTTGAAATGTAAAATCAGTCTTTGAATATCTAGGCGAATGTCTTCATTGGTCTGCCAAAGACTTCTTTGAAGGCTCTTGGCTTGCCGTCCTTGAATACGTCATCGCAACAATATTTCATAGAAAAAGAGGCCATCTGTTCCAGTATGGGTGTTAATGCCTTGCCTTTTTCGGTGACAGAATATTCTATCCGGATCGGAGTCTCTGGATAGATCTTTCTTGATATCAGTCCGTTCTTTTCCATCTCTCGTAGTCTGACAGAAAGGGTCTTTGGGTTTATTCCTTCAACTGAGTCTAGAAATTGGTTAAACCGCGTCTGGTTTAGCATTATCATGTTGCGTAAAATGTGAATGGTGAATTTTTTGCCCATAATTTTGAATGTGTTGTCAACTGGGCAGCACTTCATCTGATCTGACATGGTCTTTATCTCTTGCAACTTACTATACTCTCACTTACTTTCGTTGTAGTTACTTTCTGATTTATATACTTACCTTTCTATAGTTAGTAGCACAAAGAAAGTGATAAACATGGAATGTACATCAGAAACATGCAAAATGGAAACACATGCAACGTGCCCCTGCGGCTCTGAGAGGCCATATCAGGAATGCTGTGGATGCGAAGCACCGGATGCTGTAGACCACGCAATGATGATGTGGCAGAAGGCATTCTTTGATGCAATGCATGAGGCCCAAGTCGAGCGACTGAAAAAAAGGATAGACACTGCTTTTGGTCCCACAATGGACAAAGTGGCAGATGCTACCGTAGAGTCATTTGGCAAGATTTGGCAATCGATGCTTTTGCAGTCAGAAGGCAAAAAAGAGCTTGCGTCAAAGTTGCAGAAGATATTTTCTGAAACAAGTAGGAGGTAGCAAATTTCTCCCCCCTCCTCCTACTTCCCTTTTTTTTAAATACAACTAGAAGGTAAGATTCCAGAAATGATTACGACAATAAATTGGAAAAGAGTTGCAATAATTGTTCCTGTGGCATCGGTTCTAAACATGTTCTTGTTATTTGGTTTATTTATGAATCCATACTCGCAAGAGATAATCTTTAGCGAAGGTTTTGGGCAATCTCCTAAACTTGTAAATGTTTGGAAGAATATAGAACCGGTTCCCTCGTTGGCTTCATTGAGTCCGGCGCTGATAATTACTCCTGTGATCTATAGCTTCGTATTTGTATTGTTGTATGACTCCATACCCGGAAAAAGTAGGCTGACAAAGGGTTTTGCTTTTGGCATAATTGTGTGATCCTTAATTGCAGTATTTTTTGAGCTATTTACTCCACATGGATTATTTGGTGAACCGTTAAACTTAGTTGCGTATGAGTTGCTTTTGTGGTTTATTGGGCTTGAGGCAGTATGTATTACAATAAGCATCATATACCAAAAAAAGAATGCATGATCATGAGTTATGATTCACTTAAAAACAAAGTAATGCAGCTTGCCCATGTATCCACAAGGCCAATGTTTGGCTACGAATGTTTTTCAGCTAATGGCAAATTCTTTGTTGGCTTTAGCAAAAAAAGTAATAATCAGGTCATAGTCAGACTTACAAAAGAGGAACAGCAAAAAAGCAATTAGAAACAAGGCAATCAAGCCATTTAGTCATGGAGCAAAAGCAGGATGGATTGAGATCAATACTAAACTGATTAGTGCTGCGGATGCATTTAGCTGGATTAGAAATAGTTATGATTTTGCTTTACAGTTATCAAAAAATAGGCATTCTTAGATTGCTGATAAATTGCATAGAAATGGATTCTAATTTTGCTTGTGGTGATTTTCATGAAGAAAAATTGAAGCTAGAAAAGGGCTTGCACAAAAAGCTTGACACCCTTTTCATTCTTGTTGATCTTTATTATTCTGTTTGACGTATAATAGACCATTGGTAACAGTAGGAGTATGGTCTAAAGTAAGTAATGGCCTCATAGTAGCACTCATAGTTTTAATCTACGTACTATCTCCGTTACCATTCCTTCTTGGAGGAGAAGGTGGAAGCAAAATAGCGATCTCATATTATCTATATCTGACGCCTGTACTTATGGGGGGTTTAATTCTATTACTGCTCCTTAAACCAAATAGAGT
>JBOGRG010000099.1:0-16460 GCA_050749365.1 Nitrosopumilaceae archaeon | reverse complement strand
CTTGAGATGTTATGTATTTTTTGAGGAATGTTTCGTAGTGCTGCTTGGTTTCCATGATGTCCATTTAAAATTATTATGGTGCTGATTTTATTTTTCCATAAAGAGATGCACAGATCGACTATGATTTTTTGTAGTGTTGATCTTGTAACACTTAGATTAAAGAAAGGGGCATGTTCAAATGATATTCCATAGTCTATGGTGGGTAAAAGCAGAAAGTCAGCCTTTTCTGCAACTCTTTTTGCAATCTCTGATACTATATCAGAATCAGTTGAGACTGGTAGATGTGGTCCGTGCTGTTCAAAAGCCCCAATTGGAATAAGTGCAGTCTGTTTTTTAGTCTTGATCAGTCTCCTCAGGTAAGGGTCCTGTAGATTTTTTGCTATGGTCATTTGGATCGTCTGGGTTTAACGTGAACCTTTCCCCAATAGACTTCAAGTCTTCTCTCAAGGTGCATCTTTACAGCCTCTAGCAAAGTCTTTGCCTCTAGCTTCTGGCCCTTCTTTTTTAGAGACTCCACAGTCTCCTTTACATCTATTCTAAACGCATCCTGAAATATTATTGGTCCTTGATCCAAGTCTTCTGTCACGTAATGTGCAGTACAACCGACTATCTTTGCACCACGCTCGTACGCTTGTATATATGCAAATGCACCTGGAAAGGCAGGCAAAAGTGATGGATGTATGTTGATTATTCGGTTTGGGTATCTCCATACAAAGTTTGGTGACAAGATTCGCATGTACCTTGCCAAAACTATCAAGTCTATGTCATATCGTTTTATTATTGCAAGGATCTTTTCTTCTGCCTTTGATTGATCAACGTCACTTACAAGTACGAATGGTATCTTTGATTTTCTTGCAAGCCAAGAAAGTGTGTTTTCTGTGCCTATTATAACACTAATCTCGCCTTTTAGCTGGCTTTTTTTCCTAGCTTCTAAAATTGCTTCAAGACAATGAGGCTCTTTTGTCACAAGCACTGCTACTTTCTTTCTAATTGCAGCCTCATGGTGTGTGTTTACCTCCATCTTAAGACTTCCTGCTAGGTCTCGAACTTCGTCATCGAATTTTTTTATATTAATTTTTTGTGTAAACGAAGCTTCAAGATACATTCCAAATAGACCTTTGATTACATTTTGATTTATTTTTTCAATGTTTCCTCCTTTTTGAAATATAAAATTGGTAAAGCCAGCTACCACTCCTTCATGGTCCTTTCCTATAACGGTAATCTCAACAGTCGTTTTTCCCATTCTGGTTTGTTGGTTGATCGTACTTTATTAATGCTTAAATAGCCAATCAAGATATCTCGTATTGATATAGTGCGTGCATACTATAAACAACCAATCCCATATGCGTGAGTGAATGGAAAGTTTTGAGTTTTTCAATTTTATACACAATTGAGGAAAGATGATGGACAGAGCTAAAGGTTCTGACAAGACTCGTAGTAAAAGCAAAAGTTATGATCACAATAACCCTGTAAGCATTTGCTCAGTATGCTTTACACTTGGCGGCTGGCATTGCTTTGAGTGTTCTAAAGACTTTTGTAACGATCATTTTGCAAGCCACAAAGAGCTACAGCTTTGTGTAGCACACAGAACGCACTAGATGTTATGTTGTTAAAGGTCTTGCGACAAACTTTCCAAAACCCTCTTTCCCTACAATCTTAAAATCTTCAGCTATAATCTCTCCCCTCACAAGTGTTTTTACCGGCCATCCCTTTAGGTTCCATCCCTCATACACCGTATAGTCCGAAAATCCATCAAGAAGTTGACTTGATACTTTGTTTTCTTTTTTCATGTCTATAATGACAATGTCTGCATCAGAATCCTTTTGCAAAATACCTTTTTTTGGAAACATTCCAAATATCTTGGCAGCATTCAGGCTTGTTAGTTGCACAAGTTGCTGTAGTGTCATCTTATTCTTGTTTACGCCTTCGCTTATCAAGAGTGGTAGCATTGTTCCTATGCCTGGAAAGCCAGCAAGTGCATCCCATACATCATTTCCTGCAAGTTTTAGTTTTAATTGATTGGCAACATGATCTGTTCCTATGGTATCAATTGTACCTGCCTGGATTTCCTTCCATATTGTATCAACATCTTTGAGGGTCCTTATTGGCGGCATTACTTTTGCTAGATAACCTTTCTGTGATTCATATGAGAGTGTAAGATAATGTGGACACGTCTCGACGTAGATTTTTGTGCCATTCTTTTTTTCATCTCTTATTGCATTCATAGCTCCCTCAGATCCAATATGTACAAAATACAAAGTACAGCCTGCTTTTCTTGCTATTTTAGAGACGGTTTGGATTGATTTAATCTCAGATTCTACAGACCTACTTTCTGACCATGCCCCAAGTCCATCTCTATTTTTTTGTCTTGCTTCCTTTATTCCACATGAACACATCTTGTAATCTTCTGCATGAACAAGAACTGTACATCCAAGAGATGCGGCAGTAGTAACTATTTTTTCAATCATTTCTAAATTCATCTCGACTCTTTCTTCATGAAGAGAACTAGTCCCTGGCTCCATGTCCATATAGGCATCTCCTACATCTTCGCCCAGATTCATGTAAAGCTTGAACGAGTTGATTCCTTTTTTTGTGCAAAACTCCATTTCGCCGATTTGGTTTTGCTGGAGTATTGATGCATGTATTGTATAATCAACATAATGAGAACTGGAGCTCTTGGAAAGATGGGAATCAAGAAGTTGTTTGTATGAACCTCCAAGTCTGAGCATTCTCATCATAGTTGTAACTCCTCCAATTGCCGCAACTCGTGATTCCGTAACTGCTGCCTTTTCAATTGGCGAATATACTCCATAGTGTACATGTGGATCTATTGCGCCTGGCATGGAAACTAATCCATGAGCATTGATTTTGGTACTGCATTGAGGTACCTCGCTTGTTAAATCAACAATTTTGCCATCATTGATCACAATGTTTTTTTCAACTATTCCACTTGGTAGTACCACATGCGAATCAGTAATTACAGTATCAAAAGCCATTCAGTGTTTTTCTCAGAATCCCAGTATTATTCTTTGAGAGTAAATGAATAAAAACAGAGGAGATTCTTGATAACAAAAGGGCCGGTAGTCTAGTGGTAGTGATGCCGCGTTCGCAACGCGGATGTCGGGGGTTCAAATCCCCCTCGGTCCACCAAACCCAGAAAACAATATACAGCTATCTACAATAACGAGTTCTATGAAGGTGTTTAATGGAAAAGCAGCTGCCGAAGATTACATGTCAAGTCACACGTTGACTTTTTCTACACCGGAACTCACCTTAACAAGGTTTGCGTTTTGGCTTGGTGATATGACACCGGATCCAAAAAATCCTGGTCAAACAATTCCAAGACTAATGGCATTTGTTGAGGAAAAAGATTTTGCACCAGTGCCAATTATTGATGATGAAAAATTTGTTCCAACAGGTGCTGTTAAATCAGTTGGTGGTATTTATGGTAGTCTGAAGACAGATACCAGCTCTTCTACCAAGTTCTGTTCAGAGTGTGGTGTTAAGATTTCACAAAATGCAAAATTCTGTACAGAGTGTGGTGCAAATCAAGACTAGCACACAAAAAATTTTAGATTATTGAAGCTTATTTCCACATTTAGTACAAAACTTTGCATTTAGTCGTATAGGAGCACCACAAGAGGTGCAACTTGGACCAGTAGTTTTTGAAGTCGGCATTAAAGATGGATCTGGTGTAGGTAAAATTCCAGGATTGCTAAATGCAGAAGCTGCAGAGACAATCGAGGGTGGGTGACCAGGTCCTGGCATAGTTGCAGCAGTCATATGACCAGCGGGTGGTGCCATTCCAAATCCTCCTATTCCTGATGGCACAGAACCTGTTACTGTAGTACGAGAGGCATAACCCCCAGCAATTTTATCAAGTGATTTTTTTAGCTCAAAAATCACTTTTACGGCAAGAAACTCTAATGCCGAATAAGCTACAACATAATCACCAAGTTTTTCAAAAAACTCTTTATCTGACAATTTTCCTTGTTTGTAAAGATTGTTAGCGTCAAGAAACGACTCGTAATACCCTTGTGAATCATTTAAGAGACCTTGAAGTTTGTCAAACAAGAGGTTAAGTGTGTCTACGTCTCCAAATGACATGTAAAAAGTTGCTCTGCCCGTTATTAATTATTTTAGATTAAAAAATTAAGGACCTGCTTCTAGGTCTAGATTTTCTTAAGTGTATTTTCTATCATATTTTTGTACGAGTCCTTGGAGGCTGCACCTACTTGCTGTGCAACGATCTGACCTTTGTTAAATATGGCAAGCGTAGGAATACTAAATATGTTGTATTGTGATGCAAGTTCACCACTTTCATCCACATTTACTTTGACAAATTTTACCTTGCTAGAGTATTCACTCGCAAGCTCTTCCACTACTGGGCTAACCATCCTGCATGGACCACACCACTCTGCCCAAAAGTCTACAAAGACTGGCATCTGTGAATCTATTACATCGGTCTGCCAACTTTTTGTATTTACTGGTTTTGCGTTTTCCATTTTTATCAGAACTAATAAATCATAACATCCCTAAATATATTGACCGGTTTTATACAAAATGAATCACTTTACCAACGACTTTTTAAACCATAATAGTTTCGACCGTTGCCGGATCTTCTTTCACCGTAACTAGATCTACCGCCATATCTTCTTCCTCCATTATATCTGCGCCCACCATTATATCCTACACGTCTATGTCCAGTTTCTCGCTTTAATGGATCTGGAATTTTTACTTCTATTCCAAGCTGCTTGTTAAGATCGGTCATCTGTACTTTAGTTTGTCCTACAATTGTTTTAAAATCTCCAATCGATGAATAAGATACGAGTGTAATTGCCTTTCCCTTTCCGCCTGCTCTTGCGGTCCTTCCAATCCTGTGAAAGTACACAAGGTCATGATTTGGAACGTCATAGTTTATGACGAGCGCAACTTCTGGCACATCTATTCCTCTAGCAGCTACATCTGTTGCAACAAGTATGTCCGCCTTACCCTTTTTGAATAGATACATGGCCTTGTCTCGTCTGAACTGAGACATGTCACCTTGGATTGATACAACGTTAAAATTTGCCTTGGCAAGTTCGTGAGCAACGCGCCTTGTCCTCTCTTTTGTTGAACAAAACACTATGGTCTGACCATTCTTATTTTCTTTTATGAATTTGAACAAATAGCTTGTCTTTTCTCTATCACGTATCACAAGAAAAGCCTGATCTATTCCCTCGCCGCTGAGATCATCTGCGTCTATGAGGATCTGCTGTGGATTCTTCATGTATTTTTCTGCAAGTCTTAGAATTTCAGCTGGTATTGTTGCTGAAAAGAGCGAAGTGCCCCTTTCTTCTGGAACTAGATCTAAAATGAATTTTATATCATCGATGAACCCCATGTCAAGCATGGTATCAGCTTCGTCAAGTACCACAAACTTTACATCGTTTAACTCAATAGAGCCACGCTTTAGATGATCAATGAGTCTGCCTGGAGTAGCAACAACTATCTCTACACCCTTTTCAAGATCTCTGAACTGAACATTTATGCTCTGTCCACCGTATATGGTTACATTTCTTATGCCTGTATACTTGGCAAACTTGTTGATCTCGCCAGAAATCTGTACCGCAAGTTCTCTTGTTGGTGCAAGAATTAATGCCTGTATTCCTCCCTTTGGAACAATGTTTTGCAGCATTGGTAAAGAGAATGCTGCTGTCTTACCTGTCCCCGTGTGTGCTTGTCCTATTACGTCTTGACCTGAAAGCAAGACAGGTATTGCTGCAGCTTGTATTGGAAAAGCTTCATGGAAGTTTATGTCCTTTAATCCATCCAGTATGGATTTTTTAATTCCTAATTCTTCAAATTTTGTCAATTTCTTTCATCTTTCTTAAGCAATGACAGAGAAAGCTCATTGCTTATTCCGTCATTATTTTCGATGTTTTAACTCAGTTTTTGCCTCTAATAACCCTTTCCAAAATATTGAAGAAAGTTACACTATTTTTAGAATTTGTATAACTAGTAGATCCCAAATAGATTAGTTAGACGTTAATTTTGTGGAATAATTACTAGCTGATATACATACTTAAATGACTTTTTTTTATACAACTACATTATGAGTGCAGAACTGCGACTAAAAAAACTCAGGGGCTCTGGTGGATATATCATGGCATCAGTTACAGATGATCAACAAAGAAAGGGAAACCTTGGCGGACCTGATCTGTTTTTGGCACCTGTTGGGCGACTTGACGCAGATAAGATTTCAAAATATTTTTGCAATACGTGTGAAAAGGACTTTGAGGGAAGTCCCAAGATAGACTATGAAACCCCAAACGAGCTCGTGGCTGACAACCTAATGCTTTTAGAAAAGGGGCAGTACATCTGTACCACATGTGGCTCTGTACTTGCAGAATACAGGAATTTTAGTAAACCAAACGAGAGTGTAGAAGTAGGGCTGGCAAGACCACAATCACTTGCAAGTCAGATTCTAGGCGAGTCTGTCAATACTTCACAGCCACCATCTTACCAGCCAGAAACTCCACAATCTGGAGTCACAACTTTTAATTCTATAACTGGCATACCAGTCTACGACGCTGATGCACGAAAGGTTGGTACTGTAAAGCAGATTGGAATTCAAAGTGGCCAGCCAGGAGTTGTTCTAGTTGTTACAAAAAACGATGGAGGAGATGTGGCGATAAAGTGGGAGGAAATAAAAAAAATTGGTGAAATTGTTCTTTTGGGTGGACACGTATCTGAGACGAGCTCACAATGCAGTGGATGTGGTTTTGAGAACAAGCCAGATTCAAAGTTCTGTGAGAGTTGTGGTAAAAAATTAAAGTAGTGTTAAAAATGCCAAGCAAGATTTATCTTACGAATTTAAAGAGTAGATTATAGTTTGGGCAAGCGTTCTGGTATTTCTTCAGTTGCAAAGGACATCATAATAGTTGTTGTAGGTGTTGCAATTATTTGGTTTGGATTGCGTGTTGCATTTGGAACCGATAATCCATTTTATGTAGTTTCAAGTGGCAGCATGGAGCCTAACCTCAATGTGTTTGATGTACTTGTTGTACAGGGCAACGATCCATTTGAAGAGATTAAAGAAGGAGACATCATCGTTTTCAACAGGCCAGATGGTCATGATAGAGTGATAGTGCATAGGGTAGCTGATATTCTTGATGAGAATCCTCGTGTTCTTAGAACAAAGGGTGATGCCAATCCAGGCTCAATACCTGGAACAGATTTTCCAATAACCGAACAAGAGTATATCGGTAAAGTTGCCTACGTAATTCCTCAAATAGGTTATGTTACAAGAATCCTAACTCCGCCTATAAATTACATCATAATCGCTGTGATAGTTGGAATTATGATCTTCAAGCAGTATGAAAAAAGTAAAAGGAAGCCTGAACCATTCACTTTTTCAGATAATTCCCCTGCGGACTATTCTAATGTTCCAAGTCCTGCTATAACACCTGCTGAGACTGAACGTATTTCAGATGAGTTTCCAAAAGATGATAGTATTAAGGAAAATTTTGATTCAAAGGACTCAGAGAGAAAAGAAAGCTAGTTATTTTTCACGTCAGCAAGATTTTGTGTGAGTTGTTTGTTTGATTTGCTTATCTTGAATACTCGTTCAAAGTAGTCAGACTGTTCAGGTGTAAGATCAGGTTCTTCCTTTACGTTTGCCAGATTTTTGGCAAGCTTCTTTTTATATCCAAGCTGCATCTGTCGTGCAATCTGGATTCTTTGTGCTTGTGGAGAACCTGCTCCATGCATTGATTCGGTTAGATATCCAACAGCATTTCTTCCCATTGTCATGTTTTCAATAAGTCTTAAAATTCTGATCCTGTTTTCAACATCTACTCCCTTGCGTCCCTTTAGATATTTTTTAAGGATCGGGCCAGTCTCTGGGTTTCTAAAGTCCTTTTCAGATGGAAGTGTCACCATAAGCCCGCCCGCAATGTCTTGAGCTAATCTACCAATTTCATATGGAAACCTTGTGACGTTGTGTTTGCATACATTTGCAAGCATGTCATCGTTTAACCAGACTCCAGATTTTGTCTTGTGTGCTTGGTACGAAGAGGCAATTCCAGCAGCGTATATACTTTCATTGAGGTGAGTCATTTCCACAAGTTTGTCTTTGATATGAGATACATTGGGTATGCCGTTATAGTCAGCAATGGCAGCTGCAGCACCAATCAACACATCTCCAAGTCCAGTTTTACAGACATAGCTTCTTCTGTGGTAGCAAGTAAACCTCTCAACAAGCATTGAAGCAAACTCATACTCTCCGTTCATGAAGACATTTTTCCAAGGAATGAAAACGTTATCAAAAATAATCATAGCTTCCTGTCCTGAAAATTTCGAGTTGCCAGCATCTAGATCACCTTCCTCCATACTTCTTGTGTCACATGACTGTCGTCCATAGATGTATGTAATTCCCGGATCGTCTGCACGAACTGCCCCAACCATAGCATAGGCAGCATCTCCCTCTTGTAGCCTCATTGTCGGCATTACTATAATCCAATGCGAATTAATACATCCAGTCTGGTGTGCCTTGGCTCCTTTTATTACAATTCCTTTGTCGTTTTTTTCTACTACGCGTACAAACATGTCTGGGTCTTCTTGTTCATGTGGAGCCTTGCTTCTGTCTCCTTTTGGATCAGTCATTGCACCACCAATTACAACATTTTCAGTCTGAACCATCTTGATAAAATCGACTAGTCTTTTGTGATAGTTTGTTTTGTATTTTTCATCTATCTCATAAGTAACAGAATAAAGTGAGTTTAGTGCATCCATACCAACACATCGCTGGAAACACGTTCCAGTATTTTGTCCTAATTTTCTTTGCATCTTGTTTTGATTGACAAGATCGTCTGCACTTTCTACGATATGCAGAAATCTGTTAACCTGTTGTCCTGTAATAGAAGACTTTACAGTAGCAAGTTCTGCTTCCCTGACTGCAAGATCATATGTCTCAGCAACCGCATTAATAGAAGGGCGAATCATAGGGTGGTCTACAGGCTCTTTGACAAGTTCACCAAAAAGATAGACTTTGAGATTTCTTCCTCTCAGACTTTGTATATACTCGGCACCTGTCCTAATTGGCATATCACCTATTATTAGTCAAAGTTATATAAATAGTCTAAACAAGTTTTGCTTATTCTAAAAAGACTTTGTAACTAGACAAGACCAATTCTGACATCAACTACCTTACAGCCTTTACCATTTTCAAAGACCAAGACGGGGTTCATGTCAAGTTCTTTTATTTCTTTAAAGTTAGTAACAAGCTGGGAGAGTCGTTGTATACATTCTGATAGTTTTTTTATATCAGATGGTTTTTCACCACGGACTCCTTGAAGTAGTTTACTTGTCTTTATGGAAGAGATCATTTCGTCTGCTTCTGTATCAGTTACTGGAGCCAGCCTGAATGTCACGTCCTTTAAGACCTCAACATAAATTCCACCCATGCCAAACATAACAACAGGTCCAAATCCTGGCTCTAGCTTTGATCCAATGATTGTTTCCTTTCCTCCTTTGATCATTTCTTGCACCAAAACTCCTTTGATGACTGCGTTTTTGTCGTACTTTTTGGCATTCTTGACTATCTCCTTGAATGCAGTTTTCACTTCGTTAGGATTTTTTAGTCCAACCTTGACTCCGCCTGCATCTGACTTGTGTATGATTTGAGGCGAAGCTATCTTCATAACAACAGGAAACCCAATTTTTTTTGCAGCCTGCATAGCTTCCTTATCAGTTGTAGCTAGAATGCTCTTGGGAACTGGAAAACCGTAAGCTCGCAAAACTTCCTGTCCTTCTTCTTCAAGAAGATTTTTTCTTCCTTCAGCTTTAACCTGCGCAAAAACTTTCTCGGCTCTTGGTTTGTTTACTACAAAACTATGAATTGTGCCTTCAGGAGTTTGTGACCATTCCATAAATCGTAGCATTGCTTTAAGAGAACGTATTGCTGTCTCTGCGTAGTTATAGTAAGGTATTCCTCCCTGAGCCAGTATTTCCTTGTTTCTTATTCCTTCGTCTAATCCCATGAGGCTTGCAAGCATTGTCTTGTTGTATTTTTTAGATACATTGACTATGACCTCGGCAAGCTTGTTGTAGTCCAACGTTGCTGAAGGTGTGCACATTGCAATAACAGAGCCGACGTTTGGATGTGCAAGAACTTCATTTAACACCTTATCAAATCTGTTAAAATCTGCATCCCCCACTATATCAACTGGGTTTCTTGAAGAACCCCAAGGTGGAATGACTGCATTTATCTTTGGCCTTATTTCTTCAATTTTTGCCATTTTGATTCCAAGTT
Source organism: Nitrosopumilaceae archaeon (assembly GCA_050749365.1). Classification (GTDB taxonomy): domain Archaea; phylum Thermoproteota; class Nitrososphaeria; order Nitrososphaerales; family Nitrosopumilaceae; genus JBBDNF01. The sequence goes on along the minus strand of JBOGRG010000099.1, from coordinate 6,166 downwards.
TGGAACAGGCATCTGTTGATATGATTGCAGGTCCTCCCGCATTTGAAACTATGACCAAATCACCTCGTGTTGGAAGAGGTTGCTTTGAAAAAGCTGTGGCATAATCAAATAGCTCCTCCATTGTATCTACTCTAATTGCACCAGACTGTTTTAGCAAGGCATCATAAATTTCGTCAGAACCCATCAGTGCACCAGTGTGAGACATGGCTGCCTTTGCTCCCTCTGGGCTTCGACCAGCTTTTAAAACTAGGATTGGTTTTTTTACAGGATTTAGTCTTGTGATCTGTTTGCAGATTTTTAAAAACTCTGGACCATTTCCTAGATCCTCTAGATACATTACTATGACTTTGGTCTGCTCATGTTCTGCAAGGATCTTTAGTATGTCTACTTCATTCATGTCTACTTTGTTACCCATGCTAATTACAGCAGAAAACCCGATCCCCTGAGCACTAGCATCCTCTACCAATGCAGCACAAATAGCTCCACTTTGCGAGACAAGAGCAATTCCACCTGACTTTGGAGTGACCTTGAGAAAAGTAGAATTCATCATGGTCTGTGGTGCTAGATTCATCACACCAAGGCAGTTTGGACCTATTATTCTCAGATTATACTGTTTTGCAATTTCTCCTAACCTTCTTTCAAGTGCTGCACCCTCTTCATTTACTTCTTTAAAACCGGCCGTAATTACAATAGCGCCCTTCAGTTGTTTCTTTCCACATTCTTCAAGCACGGAAGGTACAATATCGTTTTTTGTAATAACCACTGCAAGATCAATTTCTTCTGGAACATCTAAGACACTCTTGTACGCCTTTTTATCGAATACTGTATCTCTGGTAGGACTAATTGGAAAAATTTGTCCAGTGTAACCTTTCATTATATTTGATGTAATTGCTCGTCCAATGCTGCCTTCCTTATCGGATGCGCCAATTATTGCAATAGATTTTGGAGAAAGAAAAACAGATTCGTTCATTTAACGAATTGGGATCAAATTGAATTGTATAATAAGTTTATCCGTTCTAGTTTGAATTCTCGTTTTGTTTAAAGTAAATTATGTTAGCTCCCAAGCATCCTTCCGGCAATATTTTCGTTTCTTGGAATCCACTTTATCTTTAGTTTTAAATACTTATTTATCAGGTTCCAAGCTTCCATCGCCAAAGTCCTAAGATCATCATTGTTAATAGCATACTCATGATTTAGCTGAGATACAGTGTTTTTGGAATCACTGTAGACGTTTATCTCATCTTGAGAACCTGAAAATTTTTTTAAGACAGTTATTATTGCCATATATTCTGCCTGATTATTTGTAATGTTCGGTTCCTTTTTGTAAAAGGACTCGCCAGTCTCTTTTACAAAGAATCCAAATCCAGAGTTCGGTCCTCCAGAACCGTCCACATAGATGTTAAGAGCCATCTTTGTATAACCTCGTTACTTTCACACTAAAGTTCACAACTACTATGTATACAACAGTAGACAAGGATTGGGCACCAAGCGACGCAAGATATGCGTCATAGCCTTGTGTCAATAAATAATATTGCAAAAACCATCTCACTATTGTGTATACTACTTCACCTATCCCAAGAGACGATATGATCTTTATGAGATCCTTTTTTAGTGCTGTCCTATCTGTTTCTCTTGGTTTGAGAATGTACTTTTTTCTATTGTCTATATAATACAGACCTCCGAAAGTAGAAAAATAGACAAGATAGTCCACCACAAGCGTAAAGGTTGCATTCAGATAAGCTGTCTGTTCAGAAAAAAGTTGTGCTGCTATAGCTGAAATAACAATTGAAGCAGCAAATCCAAGTAGAATATTCTTATTGAGTTTTAGATATTCTTTGTATTGTTGCTTCACAGGTTTACTGTATACGACTTACAAATAAACCAAATCTACTGCAATGTTATCTTCAGAAATATCAATACGCCAGCTAGCTCTGCAATGTGAACTGCAAGAAGATACGGTAAAAGATCTACAGCGTAGAGCTCCATCATGGAAAAATAAGCGTAAACGCCTATTACATTATGCAAAAATAATAGTGCAGCAAAAAATATCATTCCTAGTGGAAGCTGTGCCTTTGTCCTGCTGTACATCCTGACAAAAACACCAGCTAACACACCTAATACAATCATATTTGCGCCAGATACAATGGTGCTTATTGTCATTATTGGTTCCATGTAAGAAAAAACCAGTCTCCTAAGCTTATTTACTTTTTTCCAATTTTGTTACAATTTCGTCAAATGTTTCCATATTGACCTCCAAGAATGTAGAAATGAAAATAGTCACACCATACTTATCACCTACTTTGGTTATGAGATTATTTTTATGGAGAACATTCACATGGTGCTGAATTGCTTTGTAGTCAAGTTCAAGCTCTTTTGCCAGTTGATTTGTATTAAGCGGTGTCTTTCGTATAGCAGATATCAGTCTTATTCTGTTCAAACCACCCTTTGACCCTGCAAAGACAAACCATAAGAGACGCTTTGCGTAGGGATCACCGGCCATATTTTTGTACAAACTTCGTTACTGTCAAACAATTAAAAGGTGTTTGGAAAAACAATAAGACTTTACAATTGTAAAATTTCAAATATAGATAAAATGATTATAAGTAATAATGCCCTTTAGATTAGATGACATTGATCTAGCATTACTTGAATCACTTATCAAGGATGGAAGAAAATCATTCAGGCAGATCTCAAGGGAGATCAAGGTGAGCACACCCACGGTCAAGGCACGATATGAAAGGCTTGTCAATGTTGGCTTGATAAAAGCTGTTTCGCCAGTTTTAGACTTGGGAAAACTTGAAAACAAGACAAGTGCAAGGCTAGACCACATTCGCCTTAAGGCAATCAGAAGTCATAACATAAAACTTGGCAAGGGGATGCTTGTTAAAATGTCATGCGATTATTGCAAAGGACCTATTGAGGGAAAACCAAGTATTCTAAAATTCGCAAGCTTGGAGAGATTTTTCTGTTGTACCTCCTGTAGATCTCTGTATAAGGAAAAATACAAGGGTAGGATAAACACATTATCAAATTTGAAAAATTTTTAGTTATAAAATTTTTTCTAAATAATTTAAATAATACTAAAATCAGTTCAGTTTGTGATAGAATCGCTTGTTTTTCTTACTGCTATCCTTCTTGGGTTTCGACATGGCTTTGACTATGATCACATTATAGCTATAACCGATGTTTCAAGTACTCAAGTAAGCAGAAAACGAGCAGCCTTTCTTACGTTATTTTATTCTCTTGGGCATGCACTTGCCGTAATCTCAATTGGTGTATCAATAATTGTTCTTGGTATCACTATACCGCAAGTACTGGACGAATTGATGGGAAAGATTGTAGGAATAACTCTTATCATTTTAGGCGCTTACATCATATACCATCTTGTAAAAAAAGGGCAAAAAGAATTCCGCGCAATGACTAGGTTTACAATAATTACAAATGGCCTACTGTACGTTTATTCCAAATTAGGAAGCAAGATACTTGGACGAACAATACAGCAAAGAAAAGTCTTTGAGAATGGATATGGTCATAATTCATCGTTTATTGTAGGTGTGATACATGGAGTAGGTGCAGAATCACCTACACAGCTTGCTGTATTTTCCATGTCCCTTGGTTTAGGAGTCATTCTAGGTATTACTGCACTTGTTACATTTGTTATCGGCATCATAGTATCCAATCTTGTGTTTGGCATGATGGCCTCGAGTGGCTTTATTCGATCTCAAAAATCCTACAAGATCTACAAATATGCAAGCATTGTAAGTGCAACAGCAAGTCTACTTATAGGAATTTTGATGGTAACAGAACTTGGTTTTGTACTACCAGAAATTTCTGTATAATAAAACCAACAATATAAGTAACAAATTCCATTAAGAAATAGTGCAGAAAGATAGGTTATCTGAATGGTTTGTTCCCAAGTTTGGTTCTAAAACTTTCAGAGTGGGAATTGGAATTCTGTTTTTACCATACACTGGAATGGTGGTATCATTTGCAGCATGGGGCTCATTTGCAGGAAATTTTTCTTTAGAAAGGCTTGGAGCCATTTGTCTTTTGTATTTTCTTGCGCTTGGAGTATCTGCTCACTGTCTTGATTCACTTGGTAGTAAAACTAAACCGTGGGGAATTTTATCTAAAAAAACTCTTTGGACAGTTTCTTTACTTTCCTTGGTAGGAGCCTTTGCCATTGGTTTATACTATGCGTTTTTAGATTCACCACTTTTATTTCCTATAGGAGTTGCAGAATCGTTCTTTCTTTTTGCATATAATCTTGAATTATTCAAGGGAAAATTTCACAACAATACCACCTTTGTAATATCGTGGGGAATACTTCCCGTCCTTGCAGGATCTGCAATTCAGACAAACACCATATCTGCAGAGGCACTTGTAATGTCTTGTGTGGCAGGCACTCTAAGCTATATTCTCATAAGGACTTCACGACAGTACAAGGAGCTCAAACGTCAATCTGCAGATTATTCGGTCATATATAGAAAGGAAATAATTCTAAAACTTGTTAGCATGGGAGTTATTGCTGGAACAATATCATATTTCATCTTAAGACACATTTAATTGAAATCATTGTTCTAAAATATTCATGGTACTAACACTGGATCTTTTGGCAAAAACACTTCTCGATGCTCCCATAGGATATGTTGAGCAGACACTTTCAGAAATTCTCAGAAAGCCAGTACACCTAGATGTAGTTGAACAGAATTCGATATCTGGAACTAAATACATACGAAAAGTAGTGATCACTGCTAGTCAATTTCCAATTGTTAATGCAGTCGTAAAGTTTGATTCTAAAGTTCTTCCAGAGTCAATAATGTCGGATTTGCTACAAAAAAAAGAAGGTATAGGTAACATACTTAGAAAAAACAACATTTTATCACAACGTAGGATAGTTTTAATTGACGTTGATCCTAATAGAAAAAAAATAACACGAAATTATGAGATTTTACACAAAGATACTGTCTGGTTTCAAGTTTCTGAAGAGATAAGACTAGACTTTCTTAGTGGCTGTCAGAATAGCTGAAGAGCCCCACGTTAAAAATTGTTTTTCAATTTGCAAGTTGTATCGTTGCATTATCTTTTCATAATCATCAAGCCAGCTTGTTGATCTTATCAGCTTTGGAAGATCAACAAATACACCCTTCCAGCTTGGCATTAAATATCCAACCAATTTCAATATAATAAAATAAAGATTCCATAATGTCCTAATAATTTTGTTTTGTGGATAAATAAAATCGTGTAAGATTATCTTGCCACCAGCATTAAGATGATTTAGACATACCTGTACAAGAGTCTCTGCTGTACAGTATTTTGGTATATAAGAAGATGTTATGCAATCAAATTTTTGAGATAGTTTTAGTTTTTCTGCATCCTGGTACAAAAACGAAATCCTGTGTTGCTTTTTTAGTTTCTTTTTTGCTACATCAAGATAACTTTGTGTGACATCAATGCCTACTATTTCTGCATCAGGAAATTTTTCAGCAACCTGAAATGTTAGTATTCCTGTACCACAGCCAAGATCAAGAATTGAATTGCAGTATGAAATTTTGTCAAGTATTTCCTTTTTCCAATATTTGTCCCTCCCAAAGGTTGTTAGGTTTACAATTTTGTCATAAGTCTGCGCTGTCTGGCTAAAAAATTCTGGAATTAGGTCTCGTGGGGATTCTACCTTCAACTGCATATAATTTTCAAATCCTACCTTAAAGCTATTCCATGTAATTCAAGATAGGCAGAACAACCGATAAATTGGACAGATCAGAAGTGAATTTGTGCTTAGCTATGACTATCCGTTGTACAGACCACTCTCAGAAGCAAACTCTCTAATATTTCAGGTAACTCTTGGTTGTTCCTTTAACGTATGCTCTTTTTGCAACATGTATAGAACAAAGGAGTATGTAGAGAGACCTTGGGAGGAGATAAAGATGGAGATTGATATGGCCGCAAAACACATACCTGATTCAAAAAGAATTTTTTTGGCAGATGGCGATGCGCTAAATCTTTCCACAGAAAGGATGCTTCAAATTTTAGATTACCTATATCAAAAATTCCCCAAACTAGAGCGTGTATCCTGTTATGCTATGCCAAAGAATTTACTTGAAAAATCTCCTGAAGATTTGAAAAAGCTACATGATGCAGGACTTTCAATGTTCTATCTTGGAAT
>JBOGRG010000098.1:0-5976 GCA_050749365.1 Nitrosopumilaceae archaeon | reverse complement strand
ATCTTTCCCTCAAACTCTGCTCTAGCTTTCCATGCGCTAACTGCTAGGTCAAGTGATTTTTTGTTTTCCTCCGGACTAAGCAGGTTAGTTATGCCTTCGCGGTGAGCGCTGTAAAGTATCTTGCCGTTCATATCAAATACGGTGGCAAAACGAATCTTTGGGTCTATCCTCATAATTTTTTGGTGTAGTGATTCGTAATCCGTATTATTTGGACATCTACCTTAAGGATAAAGTTTACTTAGACAGTTGTCAGTTCACTTTTTCTCATCACAACAAATGATGCTTTTCTTGCTTTTTCATAATTGAAAAGGTTTCTCTGATCGGAATGCGTAATTTAATCATGTTCTTTGAACAGTATTCAAAGCTCTGCTGGTTTTTGTTTTAAGATTTGAGGATCCAAAAAAGGAATAAAATTCTTTCAACGAACAGTGTGATGATGGCCCGTTATTCGAATTAATCCACAGGTCTATTACCGTATAACGTTTTAAACATACTGTCAAGCCTTTCTTGTGTAATTCGTTGTTCATGTAAGAGCTTTAGTTGTATCTCAGGATCTTCTAACTTGTTGTTAAATCTTAGAGGAAGTTCAAAGGATTTGATGTTATCTAATTTGTCAAATGGTGTGTCAAAACAGAGCTCACATATCTCTTTTAACGTCTGTTCAGCTAAAAGTGCCTGTTCAATTTTATAAGCACTAAACCAAGGATGTTCCCTGTCAAAGACATTCACTCTTGAGATTTCTTTATCGTCAAGACCAACGCCATTTCGTAGTTTAGTCCAGTGGAAATCCTCTAGCATAACCCAAATGTTGTTATTCTGGTCTATTCTCATGTAAGGATTGTTGTCAAGTGGTGATAGGGCAAATTCTACTGATCCATCTGTTACTGTTATGATGCCATTGTCTCTTGGTTGTCCAACAACTTCTAATCCATGATTAAAGTAGTTATTCCAAGAGTTTCTATACTGATCCCATATTGTTGTTCCAAACTTTGCAGGTGTTAATGTATCATCTACCGTAAAACCAATTGAAACAACCATAAGATTTTCATCTATCTTGCCTTCTGCGGAGACGTTTGATAGTATTTTGTCCTTGTCAATGGTGTAGAATGATTGTTGCTGATTCCAAGTGTTATCCCATATAATACAAGTGTCACTTGTATAACTGCCTGTTGGAATGCCCATACAGAATGATGCGTGGGCAACTGCCTTTGCACCTGAGTTGTCATATATCTTTAGAATCACGTTATTTGGTGTTCCAACGTGAAGTGTTTGCAGTTCCGTAGGCAAAAAGTAATCGTTGACATCAAATGACTTGCCATTAATTGTAAAGCCTTCACTCACAAATCGGAATCCGTTACTATCAACACCTAATGTTGGTGGTGTACAATCTCCATTGCAATTTGCACTTGCAGAACCAATTGCTCTTCCTGTATATGTGGAAAAGTGGAGTAGGATTCCCTTGTATCCACATGCTGTGCTTGTGTCTCCTGCAGTGTCACGTGTAATGGTAATACCTGTTGTAACTTCGACACCGCTTTGAACTAGGGCCAATTGAACATTTGGGCAGATAATTGCACTGTTAACGGAGTTGGTTGGGTTGGTTGGGTGAACAGAGCCAGCAACTGGAGCCATGGTAAATGATTGTTCTGGAGAAGATGAGTACGATCCTTCAGAACCAAAATTAACACCTGTTCCTGTGAAAGTATAGTCTAGGTAAAAGTTTGCCCCAGCGGGAGCGCCGCTAGGCGGAGTGCTTAGAATTTGGGTTTGAACATTAACACCAGTAGCAGTACCTGCCAAGTTTAATTTTAGACCTTGAGCCGCTACTGCACCGTTTGCAAGAGCAGCCCCTGTCTGTTGTATGAAAGTTGGAGTGTTAGGAGGAATTTCGTTTAGCTTGGTCGCTGCTATATCTCCAATGCCGCCAGTCACTGGAATAACCGAAGAGGGAACTACCCAAACTTGGCCTGGAGCCAAAGTAGGCTTGGAATATGTCTGAATTGAATAAGAAGTAAAAACATCACCACCAGTAGGGTTAAAAGGCGTAGTAAATTCTAGTTTTTGATTAAAAGAAGAGTCAAACGGATTAAAGTTAGTGGAGGATGCAATAGTGGCAGAAGGCATCACAAAGTTTGAAGGTAACCCTAATGCTATCATCGCATCCATGACCGATTGACTCAGTGTTGGCGGAGCAACGAAAGTAAAGCTAGGAGGAGTTGCTGAGGGTTGAAGACCTACAAAAGCGGATACACTTGTTGCTGCTAAATTATTTTTTGCCTTGACGCTAAAGAAGTACAGGTTTCCATTTGTCAAGCCTGTAACGGTTGCCCCCGTACTGCTGCTGACCCCATCGCTAAATGTTAAAAACGAGTTATCTGTTGATAATTTGAACTCAATTATGTAGTCAGTAATAGAAGCGGCTCCGTCTCCAATATTTGTGGGAGCCGACCAACTCAGGGTAACCTGACCATTTCCTGGAATCCCCGTTAGTGCTGTTGGTGGATCGGGAGCAGGAGCTGCATAGGCAGTACTAATGGTTACAGATGCCAGTGGAAGAATCAATAAAAATAGGAGACATTTTTTCCAGACCACTAAAGTAAAGGAGTTGTCATAATAATATAAAAATTTTTCAAAAAATGTTTTATGAATCCATTCACTCTCAAAACTAATTTATCAAGAGTTTACATAAGAAACCTACATTACTTGATAACTTTCATAATAGAGATCAATGGTAAAACAGAAAAGTTCCGATTTTTTTCTTCCAAATCCATTTTAGGAATCTTCCATCTATACAAGTGGAAGCATGCTGCCATTTCAATTGTAGAGGTAGCTCAAATTGTGGTGATTTTCATGAAAAAAAATTGAAGCTAGAAAAGGGCTTCACAAAAAGCTTGACACCCTTTTCATTCTTGTTGATCTTTATTATTCTGTTTGATGCATAATAGACCATTGGTAACAGTAGGAGTATGGTCTAAAGTAAGTAATGGCCTCATAGTAGCACTCGTAGTTTTAATCTACGTACTATCTCCGTTACCATTCCTTCTTGGAGGAGAAGGGGGAAGCAAAATAGCGATCTCGTATTATCTATATCTGACGCCTGTACTTATGGGGGGTTTAATTCTATTACTGCTCCTTAAACCAAATAGAGTAAAAAAAGAGATTATTAGTTCGGAAGAAAAAGTAATTAGTCCTACTTCTTCCATAAGACGACACGTTATCTCAAGAGGAGCTATTTCTGGATTCATATCAAGTTTAGCTGTATCATGGTTGATTCTTTTAGGTGAGAACTTAATTAGTTTACAACCTGGAACATACTTTTCAATAATCGGTACGATGATTGGTTTTCCAACACTAGATTTAGTTAATGCTGAACTGTTTGCAGGGTGGACATTACATCTCGCAACTGGTACGGCAGTTGGTTCTATTTTTGGTACAATAATAACAACAGTTCCAATCTTTGATGTAAGGAACCGTGGACAAATAATAATACTTGGCATTGGAGCAGGATTTGTTGCGTTTATCGTTTTATTCAATCCAGTCTCGCGTCTTGGAGTAGAACCAGCACTTATGGAAACTTTGAAGATGACAATGGCTGGATCAAATGATATCATTATTGAAAACACGGCTAGAACGATGATGTCTAATCTTTTGATAGGCTCCATCATAATGCATTTGGTTTATGGTGTCATTTTAGGAACTATGTTACACGCATTGACAAAATTGTACTTCAAACAAATCAGGTTATAATGCTGATTTTCGTTTAGAGTGGCACTTACATTCGCATCGAATAGAGTTTAACTGTACAATCACCCCCTTGCAATTTTTGTGTTTTTTGTTAAAGCAGGAAGAAGAGAGAAGCTTAGATCCCAATTATCTTCATGATTTTATTTGTAGTCCTGTCAATGTCTACATTTGGTTCTGCTGAAATTAGTAGCACATTAGAATTTATTGGAAAACTCATCATTACTACCTTTTCTCTCCGTGATGCAGAGTATTTGACTGGCCCAAGACTATAGTCAAACTCTTTTCTCATTGAAACCCTTAGTGCAAGCTCCATGTACATTTTCTGCCTTTCTGCATCATCCTCAAGGGGGGTTATTCCCCCTTTAAAGCCACCAGCAACAAGTCTGCCCATCTGGTTTATCAATCCTGCAAATCTAATTTCATCTTCCTCTAACAGCATCTTGCATTTTTGGTCAAAAATCCAGTACTCGTTGGTTTTTTCCTCTTGTGCTATCATTACTACCTTATACGACTTCAAATGATAAAAAGTGATCCTCGAAAATGAAATTTTCCAAAATCATACAATATAAAAAATTGAATGAACTAGTTCATTCTATTCTTTTGTAGATTGCTTTAAAGTCCTCAGAAATCAAGTATGCCGTATTTTGCAGATCTGAAAGTGCGTTTACATTAGATTTTCCTCTAGCTAACTGCCGCATTATCAACATACATCTGTGAATTTCATTGTGGTCATAATCCGTATTTTTCCCAGACCACGTCTTGAAGCATTCAACAAAGTCAAGTGAAAATCGCAAGACTATTTCTTCCCAGTTCTTTTCTGTGGTTGGATAACCTATGCCATGAGCTAGTTCACGGAATTCGTTGCTTCTATCAATGAGGAGCATTTGAAGAGCCTTTTTTGCTCTAGTAGCATTATAATTTTCTAGGTGGCTAATCATCTCCATATAGTATGATATGCTTACCAATCTTTATCTATTTTTAGTTTTTTCTAATATGCCAAATGGTTGGTAAATGTACAACACCTGCTTGTTCTAAACGAATGCTTAGGATCGCCGGGAATTCCTGATATATCATGATTGTGTATATACATCATGACAACAGCACATGTTCTACTGAATTGTGACATGGGCTCTGAAGAGTCAGTCATTCAGGAATTAAAGTCCATAATTGGAGTCAAGGAGGTACATGGAATATTTGGTGCCTACGATGTTATAGCAAAGATAGAAACTAAAACTGTTGACGAGTTAAGACAAACAGTCATTTGGAAAATCCGAAAAATAAACGGTGTTCGTTCCACCTTAACCTTGTTGGGAATAGAAGGTCAGTCCTAACTAATCATCTTCCTGTTCAGTTACGGTAGATGCAAAGAGAATTTATCATAGATCTACATTAATTTCAAACGCGTAGACTCATTTTTTATGCAATAATTATCTTTGTGATTCTCACAAAATGTTGATGAAAACTGGATAGCAATCTCACAGGAACCAGACACACAATCCATCGACTGCATGTCCACGAATCATTTTTTCCCGGGGATCCGTGTTTTTTCCTATTTGGTTGCTATCCAATGATATTTAGTCTGCGTAAAATAAAAAGATGATCATAATAAAAATTGTAATTCAGATCTAGTATCACAGATTCTTTTTATTAGAAATTCACTATTAGTATTGTATGATCGCATACATGTTTGCAACATGTATTCCTGCTCAGGAAAAGGCAACGATATCAAAAATCAAGAATTTGCCTGATGTGGTTGAGGTAAACGGAATAATGGGCAGATATGACATATTTGTTAAAGTGGCCTCACGTAATGAACGGGATGTGTATTTGGCAATACAAAACATACGAGATGTTCAGTCTGTAACTAGCACGAATACATTTCCTGTCATTTATGGACAAGGCGGAACCATAGATAGTGAGGAACTATCAAAATAATGAATTAGAGACACAAAATACATGTAAAATGAGATCTAATTAAAATTCAGACTTTTAGATTACAGATAATTGTCCTGAAGCACTCAAGAACCACTGACCTGCAATCTTGCTTTGTGGCATCTTAATATCAACTTGAGCTGGTTCTACACCAAATTCTCCTTCAAGAGGCACTGCAGAGTCTAAAAGTATCTTTAGCGTAGTACCATTTCCCTCATCATCCATTACTTGTGCAATTAAAACCATCGAGTCTTTTTCTCCAGTAGAACCAGAAGATGTTACTCGTGCTTTTCCAAAGAC
>JBOGRG010000097.1:0-1039 GCA_050749365.1 Nitrosopumilaceae archaeon | reverse complement strand
ATCTTAAGAATCCAAAAATTCTGTCTTGTGAATCATCATAGGACAAAAAGACTTCCTGTCCCCCTGATGATTCATAGTCTTCTCTGTTTAATTTTATATCATCAAGGTTAATTTTATTTTCAGATAGACCTGCTTCTCTGCATCTTATACATTTGCAGGAAAGGTTTTGCCTTTTGAGATTGTTTCTAACTATTTGACGAAGGTTTCCAAGCTTTGGTCCTGCAACTATCTGATCTGACGATATCTCTCTTTGCATCCTCATGATTCTTACCCATCTTGGAATCATTTTCTTAATTTCGGTTAGTACATCAATCATGTCTTGGTCTGAATATGGAGTATACATGCCATCCTTGTAAGACTGGTAAAGTGGAGTATTTTCTAAAACAAGTGTTGGATAGATCTTTAGCATGTCTGGCCTAAAGGCTGGATCCTCAAAGAGTTTCTTGAAATCCTCAACGTCTTCTTTTGGAGTCATTGTGGGAAGGCCTGGCATCATGTGAGATACAATCTTGTAGCCTGCATCCTTTGCTAGCTGAAATGATTCAATGACATCGTGCAGGTTATGACCTCTGTTTACAATCTCATAGACTCGTTCATGCAAGCTTTGCACTCCAATCTCTACTCTTGTCATGCCATAATCAAGCATCCAGTCTACGTGTTCTTTTTTGCAGTAATCTGGCTTGGTCTCTATCGTAAAGCCAACGTTTCTTATTTTTGCCAGTTCATTGTTTTTCTTGGCTGATTGCAAATCAGGTGAGTCAAATCCATTTAATGCATCAAAACATGATTTTATGAAATTAAGCTGATAGTCACGTGGCATGAAAAGAAAAGTTCCACCTACTATGACAAGCTCAAGCTTTGTTCCGTCATGTCCATATGCTTGCAGATGCTCAAGCTTGTCAAGTATCTGCTTTTTTGGATCATAGTTGTTTTGTATTGCGTTTTGAGTAGAAGGCTCCATCCCCGTGTAGCTGTTTGGAGTGTTGAACTCAACTCCACCTGGACAGTAAGTGCATCTGCCATGAGGGCAAGCATATGG
>JBOGRG010000096.1:0-52926 GCA_050749365.1 Nitrosopumilaceae archaeon | reverse complement strand
AGACCGGGAGATCGTGTGATACTTACAGGAATAGTAAGAATTGAACAAGAACATATACCATCAATGCGTGGTAAAAGCGGAATCTACAGGTTACGAATACAAGGAAACAACATAGAATTTCTAGGAGGAAGAGGGACCAAAGCTTCTCGAAGTACCGAAAGAGAAGAAATTTCACCAGATGAAGAAAAAATAATCAAATCTCTTGTAAAGAATGCGGACATTTATGATAGACTAATTACTTCGTTTGCACCGCATATACACGGGCACGATATAATAAAAGAAGCAATCCTTCTTTTGATTGTTGGTTCAACCCAAAGAGTTCTTGCAGATGGAGCCAAGATTCGTGGTGACATTAACATCTTTCTTGTTGGAGACCCTGGTACTGCTAAAAGCGAGATGTTGAAATTCTGTGCACGAATTGCACCTAGAGGACTATACACTTCCGGTAGAGGTTCTACCGCTGCTGGACTTACTGCAGCTGTTGTGAGGGATAAGCTTGGAATAATGATGTTAGAGGCGGGTGCAGTTGTTCTGGGCGATCAAGGTCTTGTTTGCATCGACGAATTTGATAAAATGAGACCAGAAGATAGAAGTGCACTTCATGAAGTAATGGAACAACAATCTGCTAGTATTGCAAAGGGTGGAATCGTTGCTACTCTAAATGCTAGGACCTCAATTTTAGCCGCAGCGAACCCAATGTATGGAAAATACGATCCATTCAAAAATATTACAGAAAACGTAAACCTTCCAGTTCCGCTGCTTACAAGATTTGATTTGATTTTTGTGGTAAGAGATATTCCATCAAAAGAAAAAGACACCAGAATAGCAAAGCACATACTAAGTCTTCATCGTAGCTCAGGTGTAGATACAAAATCGCTTATAGACGTCGACATTCTTACGAAGTATTTATCATATGCTAAAAGGATAGAACCTATTCTAACTCCAGAAGCTGAAGAAAAAATTCTTGAATATTATATGAAAATGAGAAATGTCGAATCTGAAGGAATGATAACGGTAACCCCTAGACAGCTTGAAGGATTAGTAAGACTAGCTACAGCTAGGGCAAGACTCTTGATGAAAAATCAAGTAGACGCAGAAGATGCTGAGAGAGCCATATTTTTGATCCAAAGTATGCTTGAAGATGCTGGAGTCGATGTTAACACTGGTCAAGTTGATCTTGGTGTTCTTCAGGGAAGACCACATAGCGAAGTTTCCAAGATGCAGTTATTCATGGATGTGATGAAGTCTCTTGAAGGTGACGAAAAAAGACCAGTAGAAGAAAAGACATTCGTTAAGGAACTTGTAAAGACAGGCAAATTTACAGAAGAAGAAGCCCGTAAATATATCAAAAAACTGCAGCGTGAGTCAGCTATTTATGAATCAAAGCCCGGTCATTATAACCGGGTATGAAAGTATCACAACTCACTCTACCAAAACCCTCAATTGAATTTCTACACGCACTCGGCTATACGGATCTTTATCCACCACAAGAAGATAGTGTAAAGGCAGGCCTGCTAGAAGGAAAAAGTATTCTTGTTTCTGCACCAACTGCAAGCGGCAAGACGCTTATTGCTATAATAGCCATGATAAATAATCTTCTCAAGAAGAAGGGAAAGATAGTTTATCTTAGCCCGCTCAGAGCACTTGCATCAGAAAAGTTTTCTGAATTTAAAAAATTAACATCAATAGATTTTGGAAGAAAGATAAGAGTGCAAATATCTACAGGAGATTTTGATTTAGATGACAAAAATCTGGAGAAAAGTGACATTATTGTAATTACAAATGAAAAAATGGATTCAATCATTCGTCATGGTGCAGAATGGATTGACGATATAAGTCTAGTCATAGCAGATGAAGTACACCTTATAGGGGATCAAGAAAGAGGACCTACGCTTGAAATCGTACTTACAAAATTAAAATTGTTACAGAAAAAGCCTCAGATACTTGCATTAAGTGCAACTGTAACAAATGCAGCTAAAATTTCTTCTTGGCTTGGATGCGATTTAGTAGAAAGTAACTGGAGACCAGTACCACTTTGGGAGGGAGTGTGTGATGGAGATATAGTCACCATGCAAAATGGGAAAAACTTTGAAATTCAAAGAAGCATACGAGGGACACCAGTAGATCTTTGCATAGATTCACTAAAAAATGGTGGCCAAGCAATTTTATTTGCTGAAACAAGAGCACGATCTGTTTCGTTTGCAGCAAAAGGTGCAGATATAGTAGGAAAAAGTCTTGCAACCGAAGAAAAAAATCATCTAGATAAAATATCACAGAAAATTCTTGGTGACAACGAACACACGGATCTTATTAAAAATCTAGCCACTCTTGTAAAAAAAGGAGTTGCGTTTCATCATGCAGGACTTAACCAAAACTGCCGCGAAATAATTGAGACGGAATTTCGAAATGGAAAGATAAAGTTACTTGCAGCAACTCCGACGCTTGCAGCAGGCGTAAATTTACCAGCAAGACGTGTTGTCATATCCAGTATTAACAGATATGATGCAAACATGGGTGCAAATAAGCCCATTAGCATTCTAGAATACAAACAGCTTTGTGGTAGAGCTGGTAGACCACAATACGATACGTTTGGTGAAGCAATAATTGTAAGAAATTCAATTGACATTGAACTTATAGACTCATACATTAATGGCACACCTGAGCCAATAACATCAAAGCTCACAGATGATAAGGCTCTACGAACACATGTCTTGAGCTTAATATCTACCACTCCGGGCATCAAAAAAGATGAAATAATAGATTTTTTTTCTAAAACTTTTGCAGGTTCTCAGACACGAAAACACACGATAAAATTTAAAATACAAATTACGTTGGATTATCTTGCGCTAGAAGAACTGGTAAAAGAAAAAGGAGAGAGATTTGTAGCAACGGAGTTTGGAAAAAAAACTTCAATGCTTTACATAGATCCACTTACTGCTGTTTACTTTAGAAGGGCTTTACAAAATACTTCAAAACGAAAAAACCACACACTTGGTTTCTTGCATCTTATTACAAACTGTGAAGACTTTTTCCCCAAGTTTTCTCTAAGGAACAAGGACTATGAAACAATAGGCACATTGCTTGAAAATCATGCAGATGAGCTAATTGAAAATGTTTCAGAGTATGATTGTTCAAGGAGCCTTCTTGCAATACATGCTTGGATAAATGAGTCAACTGAGCTCTTTCTTTCAGATAATTTAGGAATAGAATCAGGTGATATGCACAGGATGGCGGAAAATGGTGACTGGCTTGCATATTCACTTTATGAGCTTGCTAAACTAGAGGCTCGTGACGATCTTTTAGATGATCTAGATATTTTACGGCAAAGAATATCATATGGAATAAAAGAAGAGCTTATAGAACTAGTAAAGATCCGTGGAATAGGCAGAATACGTGCTAGAATACTCTACAAAAACGGCATAAAAAATCTTCATGATTTGTCTGAAACCCCAATGGAGAAACTAGCAAAAATAGAGAAGATAGGCTCGTTTCTTGCAGAAAGCATAAAGACACAACTACAAAAGAGATGATGATGTTAGATCAAATCATTCTAGCTGTACTAGTTTCGGCTATAGCATTTTTTTCAGTTTACGTGATCACTCCTTTTTTAATAAAGGTGTTAGAAAGAAAGAATCTTACAGTAAAAGACTTCAATAAAGCAGGCGAAGTGATGGTGCCAAGACCAGGTGGTCCATCGATCGTACTAGGAATTGTAGCATCAGAGCTTACATTGTATGCTTTTTTTCCTTCGGTAGAGATAGTAGCCATTCTTGTAACAACATCACTTGCATTCGTGGTGGGACTAATAGATGACAGGAAAACTCTTGGTGGCTGGTTCAAGCCTATAGCACTAGCTGGAACAGCAATTCCAATTATATTGCTTGGTGCATATGATTCAAATCTTGCATTTCCGCTTTTTGGGTCTGTAAAAATTCCTGCACTATATCTGGCCTTGATAATCTTTATGATACCAATAACTGGAAACACGATAAACTCGATCGATGTTCTAAATGGTGTGGCAAGTGGCTTTATGACAATTGCTAGTTTTTCACTTACAATATCTCTTTTTGTAATACAAAATTATGAAATCGCCATTGCAAGTCTTTCACTTGGGTTTGCATCTTTAGCATTTTATAAATACCATAAATTTCCTAGTAGAATATTTCCAGGTGATTCTGGAGCTTTGACCCTTGGTGCAACGTATGGTGTAATTGCAATAGTTGGACATGTGGAAGTAATTGCAGCGGTAGCACTCTTACCTGCTGTGATAAATTCATTTTTGTTTCTATCTAGTGTAAAGCGTATAATAGAGCATAGACAGATAAAAAATCCTACTACTCATATAGCGGACTTCAAACTTATGGCCATACCTGATAAGGATACACCTGTTACACTTGTAAGACTGATTCTTGCAGGAGGACCAATGACAGAAAAGCAAATTGGATTTGTAATCTTTAGACTATCTATTTTTTCAGCGACTCTTGCAATCATTACTGCGTTTATGATAGGCATAAAAATATGAAAGAAGTTCAAATTTTTTCATTCATTTTTGTAATGTGGATTTTGATTGTCATAGGAGGTGGACTATTAATAGTATTTACCGCACCCATCTCAATCACTGGATACGGCACAATTGACTCTCTTCTTACATCTGGAGTCAAGGCAATAATTGCAGTAATATTGGTAGTAATTTGGATCTACATTCTTTCAAAGATAAAGAACTGGATCTTTCACAAGCAGATCAGACACTAACTGCTTTCCCACTTTTTCTTCTTTTTATCGTATTCCTCTCTTGAGTATTTGATTTTTGCAGGCACTCCTGCTACTACAGTATTAGGAGGTACATCTTTTGTTACTACAGCTCCCATCGCTACAACACTGTTTCTACCAATGGTTACGCCAGCCTTGATTACTGCTTGTGAGCCTATTACTGCACCGTCCTCTATAGTGACCCCAATCAACTTTTTGCTTGGTGGATATGGATCGTTTGTTAGAGAAGTGGCAGGACCAATAAAGACATTTTTTCCTATGCGTGAAAGTGGTGGAATGTAAACCATTCCTTCAATCATAGTATTTTCACCTATCTTTACATCATAATCAATATGCGTAAGAGAGCCGATTTTTACGTTATCACCTATTTCCGTATTGTCTCCTACATAAGAAAAATGCCATATCCTAACGTTTTTTCCTATCTTTGCTTTTTGTGAAATAAAATTTGTTACCACAGACATCACAAATGCCAAGGAGATGCTTTTTTTGTTATTTTTTCAGGTAACATGGATTGGTTTCTTTTTAAAAATTCTACATCCTGATTCTTATCTCTTAACTCATCGGGTAACATTATAGGAATCTCTTCTATTATGGGATAGAATCTAGAACACTTTGTGCAATAGATGGCACCTTCTAATACATTCTGATCTTTTGAATTTAATTCAAAAATTTCAAGAGGAAAATGCTTGTCGATAGGACATGCAAGCATTTCCATCATTTTCTTGTTCATTTCAAGTCTAGATAAATTGGGGTTCCTTTATGACTAGATAAAAGTGCTGCTTCCGCAATCTTTGTTGTATTAACGGCATGTTCTGGTTTTACCAATATCTCTTCTTTTCCCTCGGCCGCAGCAAGAAAGTTCTTTATTTCTAAAAGCAAGGGTTCTTCCACTTCTTTTCGTGGTATGTCTGTTCCATTGTTTGTCTCAATTTTTACTTCTTGTGAAATAAAATCTGAAGATATTATTGCATCACCACATACTGCACTAAACCTTCTAACTCTTGTAGGTGTTATCCAGTTTGATGAAATAATAGCTACTTTGTTGTCTTTGAAACCAAGCATTATAGTTGCAAAATCTTCATGTTCATGTTTTATTTTTCCAGATCTCGCAAATACGACTTCTGGTGTATCATCAAAAAGCCACATCGCCGTATCAATGTCATGTACCGATGTATCATAAATTATCCCCACATCCTTTATGTGTAAAGGCATTCTGCTTTCTCGATGAAATTCAAGCATTATAAGCTCGCCATATTTTTTTGACTGAACGTATTCTTTTACTAAGGCTACTGCAGGATTGAATCTTTCAATATATCCACATGTTAACACTACTTTGTTTTTTTTGGCAAGTTTTTGTAGATCTTCTCCTTCATGGGATAGATATGTCATAGGTTTTTCTACAAAGACATTTTTCTTTTGCTGCAATAGCATTGTAGCTATGGAAAAGTGAGTCGAAGTTGGAGTACAAACAAAGGCAGCGTCGAATTTTTCAGAGTTCAAAAGAGAATCAACAGAAGTGTAATGATTTACAGAATACTTTGTTCCAAAATCTTTTGCTTTCATCGAATCTGTGTCACATACTGCACTTAGGACACCAAGTTGTGAGAGAATCCTTGTATGATTTTTACCCCATCCGCCTATGCCTATCTGAACAACTTTCAAACTAGTACACCGCTGTTATCCAATGCAAATATTTTTTGTTCCTGCCCATCACAATATCAGAATAAGCAAACTGTATCTGCTTTGTTACATTTCCAACCTTTCCATTTCCAACCTTTTTTCCATCTACACTGATGATAGGTGTAATCTCAGCTGCCGTTCCTGTAAGGAAAATCTCATCTGCAAGGTAAAGCTCGGTACGCGGCATTTCTTTCTCTATTACTTCATATCCAATGTTACGTGCTATTTCGATTGTTGACTCTCTTGTTATCCCCTCAAGTGCAGATGAACTAGTAGGTGGTGTTATGATCTTCTTCTTTCTTACAAGAAAGATATTTTCTCCAGGCGCCTCGCTAATGTTTCCTAACTGATCAAGCATTATTGCCTCATCATAGCCATTACGTTTGGCTTCTTGTGTTGCCAAAATTGAATTGAGATAATTTCCACCCATCTTGGCAAGTGGAGGAGTTGAAGTGTCATGAATTCGTCTCCACGATGAGACACCTGCTCTTATTCCATTTCTGTTAAATAAATCCCCAAATGGAAACATGACTATTGCAGCATGGGTTGGAGTCTGTTCTGTTATATTCAAGTTTATTCCATATTCTCCAACAAAATAAAATGGTCTAATGTAACATGATTCTTTTACTGCGTTTTTTTTGCATAGTTGAATTATTGCATTTGAAAAATCTTTGTCTGTAAATTTCAATGAAATGGAATACACCTTGCCCGAATTTCTAAATCTTTTTATGTGATCATCAAGTCTGAAGATGTTAAGATTTTTTGAATTCCAGTAACCACGTAAACCTTCAAAGATTGAAGTACCATAATGGATTGCATGGGTCATAACAGAAACCTTTGCTTCTTCAGCTTTTACAAATTTACCATCGAACCAAACAAATTTTGCATGAAAAGATTTCATATAAAACAACGAATTCGTCTGTAATTAATCTATTTCTACCAGAATCCATTGCTTGGAAACTTCATCCCAAGAATTCTATATGTGAGGTCTTCAGCAGTTGAGTATTTTTTTACAATGTCCCAGTTTTCACGTATTATATTCACTATCTCGGAAGGAACATAATTTTCCCAATTTGTATCCTTCCCACGCGCTGCTTCAAACATCTTTTCTCTTACAAAAGAAGCCGAAACCATCTTTCTTGTTCCTACTTTAGGATTTAGGCCGTAAAGTTTTAGCACAAATCCCTCTACCCTGTCACCTGTATATGTGAAATAATCATCTGAGAGACCATCTAAGATCTGTTTTTTTATCTTCCATGAAAATGGTGAAATGATAGGTGGCATGTACTTGTAAAAAGGCGCATAAAACGTATAATTTGAAAGAACAGAAATAGAATCGGCAAAGACTGCTTGAAGCATTTTCCTTCGTAACTCAAAACCAAATGGAAAACTTCTACTGTTGATCTCACCTTGATTATTGGTAAATATCACAGGCATAACACGCACATGATTTTCTTTTTTCAGTTCTTCTATAATCTCAACATGAGCCTTGGTGACAGGGTTTAGATGAGCAAGATAAATGGCAACTGTCAATAGTATTTTCTACTAGAAATAGTCATATTTCAATGCTTGATCCAATTTTATCACCAATTCAATAAGAGAAAGCGAGTCTAAAATAAACTGCCTTAGTAATGAGTTCTTGCTTAGTATAACTTATGCACAAGACTAATAAATTCAGTTTTGGTCGATAAACCCTAGAATTGCATCTAAAAATTCTTGTGTTGCTACCTCTAATCTCACTACTTTTAATGCCAGTGGCTTCCAGCTATGCTGGTTCAGAAAATGAACAACTGTCTATGAAAAAAAGCATGCAAGCTAACAACTTAATGCATCAGCTTAAACATAAAGATCAGAAAACTATCCCAAACCCATACTTTTTCAAAATAGATGACACTACACTTCCTATGAAACGTGGAACGGTAACAATATCTGGTCATGGTGCATATAATCCAGATGAGAACACAATTTTCGGTTGGGGTACATATTCTATCAACATAGGTAGCAGGGTTGTAACTGAAAACTGGCAAGCAGCTAATCTAGTTAGTGGTAATGGAAATCCGTACGGTGATGATTCTGATGAGTCTAAAGTGCACTTTATCGGCACGACTCCAAATAAAAAAGCAGGTAAAGAGACAGGTAATAATGCAAAGCGAGAGTCAGTCCAGCGGGGAGGACACCAACTATGGATATTTGCGGATGCAGCACAAGGAAAGATGTGCGTATATGGTTCTTATGTTGGCATGCCAACTCCGAAATCCGCATGTATTCAAACAAATACAATTTCAATAACAAAGTGAACTTTTTTACAAAAACTGGGGACGATGGGACTTGAACCCACGACATCCAGCGCCCGAGGCTGGCAGTCTACCAAGCTGACCTACGTCCCCGTAGATCAGCCTCTGACCATACAATATTATCTTTTCAAATAGAAAATTTTCAAGCTAGCCATATGACTCGTACTTTATCTCAAAGCTCTTGTCTGGTCGCTTGGTTCTTTCAGTTACAAAACCCTTTGGGGTAAAATAGTCCATACAACCATCTATAGTTCCCTGCCAGCCACAAATGAAAAAGACCGTATTTTCCTTGGTAATCTTTTCTCCTACAAGCTTTTCAAGAGGAGATATCTCCCCATCTTTTGTTCTCAAAAAGGTTTCAACTCTGCCAGTCTGTCCACTCCAAGATCTGTTAAACCATTCTTGTGGTCTACTTATTGTCGCTCTGTATCTGAAATTCCACTTGTCTCTACCTCTGTCAAGGCTTTCCATTTCTAAATTAGTCAAAAGGTCTCTGTAACCAAGTTCATCTATATAACTTGCTCCATGAAGGACTATGATCTCTCTTTTGCTTCCTATGGTATGCAGATGTTGTGTATAGCTCACAAAGGGTGCAAGGCCAGTGCCTCCGCCAAGACAAACTATTCTTCTTTCATCCTTCTCACCCTTGTGATTTTTGTCATCAATGGTAAAGGCTCCAACAGGTTTTACCCAGTATATCTCATCTCCTTCTTTTGAACTAAAAAGCTGCGTAGTAAGGCGACCTGGCAGAGGTTTTCGTACCCATCGTATGTATAGCTCAATGTATTTTTTATTTTCGGGGTGTGATGCAATGGAGTATGCTCTTCTTATAATCTTGTTTTCACTTGGAACATGTATACCCATTGTTATGAACTGACCTGCTTTGTATTCTGGAACAGGTCCATCTTTTGGTACGAGTCTAAAAATTGCAAGATCCTCTTTTATTACTTGAACATATGTTAATGTAGCCTTATTATCAACAACCACGCGAAAAATGCTCTACATGATAGTTAAATATCTTATGTTATTTTGATTACTAATTTTCAAAATCTCAGCTAAACGTTAATAACCCCTCGAAAAAAGCTAATGCAAATCAGAATGCCACTCTGATTCTAAAAATTTGGGCCGGTCGTCTAGCCTAGTAGGATACGCCCTTGGCATGGGTGAGATCGTGGGTTCAAATCCCACCCGGTCCACTTAATCTGTTTTACCAAATTACATATTTTTGTATGTGCTAACGATAAAGATTGGATGTGATTAGAAACAATTGTTATTGCGCATCACATTTTTGGACAACGACGTTTTCGCATGTCTTAAATCTAATGTGGTACGTTCATGTACTTTACAATCGTGATAATATACTAGAATATTTTCTATTCAAAATATGATATGCTTTTCAAACGAACTTTATTTCATTTACTAAATTTGTTCAGATTGACTACGTGACAGTTATAGTAAAAGTAGATTTTGGAGTTAATGGATCAATATCACGTAGATTATTCCACACAAAAGTTTCAATTTTATAAATACCATCTTTATGAGGAGTCCAGAAAAGCGCGGTGTTTAAGGTTTGATTTTCCACTAGTGAGCCCGTTGCAAAGTTAAGGTCCACGATGGCTCCTTTAGAATCTATTATTTGTACAATGTATACCCAATCAACGTCTTGGTCACTGATGTTTTTAAGAGAGGTCTGTAGGTTAAGCTGTTGTTCTACTACAGGCGAATTAATTTCGTCTCCAAGTGTATTGACTATTTTAAAATCTGTTGCGGAAACCTCTCCATATCCATAGGCATAGCCAAGTCCACTTGCAATAAGCACTGATAAAAAGCAGATCGCAAAATTCATCGACCCCACTTTTGCATTCTTAGATTTAAATTATCCCAGAGCATTAGCAAATGACATGTCCGAGTCTAGAGAGACTATCTTCATAGGTAAGAAGCCATTGATGGCGTATGTTACATCTACGCTGATACAACTGGCTAACTATCCAAAAATATCTATCAAAGCAAGAGGACTCAGCATTGGGCGTGCAGTAGACGTTGCTCAAATCGTTGCACGAAAGACGGAAAATGCTGGTTATTCTATCGGAGACATCAAGATCGGATCAGAACAACTACAATCACAAGATGGACGACCGAGGAATGTTTCCACCATAGAAATCGAAGTAAAGAGAAATACTTAGTAGGAAACCCTTGACTTGAAGGATTCTTTCCTTCTTTTTTTGTGTTTTATCTTTTATCTTTTGTGAATGTACTTCTTTTCCATCTTTTTGAATTTTGTAAGATCAACTATATCATTAAATTGTTCAAATGCAACAAGATTTTTTTTGAATCTAGATGTTGTTCCAAACTTTCTAAGCTCATGAAGAATTTGCAAAGAAGCAAATGCATTTGCGAAAAGTACAGAAAGAGGATACAAAATGAGATTAAATCCAATTTTATGAAGCATGTTAGCCGAGATAAGTGGTGTTGCACCTCCTTCAATCATGTTTGCAACAAGAGGAGCGTTGATTGATTTTCCAATCTTTTTCATTTCTGCAATAGATCTTGGCGCTTCAATAAAAATTGCATCAGCACCAACCTTCTTGTACTGTAGACCTCGCTCTATTGCAGCATCAAGCCCTTCTGGGGCTCTTGCATCGGTTCTTGCAACAATTATGAAATCCTTGTTCTTTCTTGCATCTAGTGCTGCCCGTAACTTTTCTATATATTCTTCTTTTGTAATCACTTCCTTACCTGTCATGTGACCACATCTTTTTGGCCACTTTTGATCTTCAAGGAAAATTCCAGAAGCTCCTGCTGATTCTAATTCCTTTACAAGCTTCCAAACACCAAGTGGGTTCCCGTAACCAGTATCCGCATCAACAATTACAGGAACAGAGACAGCTTGGCAAATTCTACGAGCGTTTTCTACAGTCTCCGTGGGACCAATAAATCCATAATCAGGCATTCCAAGTAGAGTAGCAGATGTTCCATAACCTGTTTGAAACATGACCTCAAATCCTACCTTCTGTGCTATTCTTGCCCCTATAGCATCATAAACGCCAGGAACAACAAGTGGTTTAGAATTATCATATAATAATTTTCGAAGACTTGACAACTTCTGATATTGTTATGGACAATTATTTATGGTTTAGTTGATTTTGACGTTCCTGCCACGAGATTTTTTTTCTGTAGACTCTAACTTTTGAAGTTCAGATTCAAGAAACTTCTTGTACTTTGTGGTTTCCTCTTTTGTCATATTGGACACATTTGAGCTAAGTGAATTTCCTATGCTTGTTATCCGTTCTAGCAGATCCATAGCAACAAATTTTCCTACACTGCCCACCCTGAACATGACATCCATTTGGGTTCTTACTATTTTATTTAGGGTCTCAAGATCATCCGCCATTGCTCTTCCCTTCCTAGTTATCTGATACTTACCATCTTTTGTTTCCTCAATGAGGTTTTCATCCAAAAGTCTGCCAAGCAGCGGATAAATCAAACCTGGCGAGGGTTTCCATTTGCCTCCACTTTGTGCTATTGCTGCATTGATTATTTCTTTGCCTGTGCCTGGGCTCTTTTTCAATACTTCTAGTATGAAATATCTAGAAAACCCTCTTGGGACGGCACTTCCGACCCTTTGTATCCATTGCGAGATCATCGCTAGTGATATCGCTAGTGATATATATTAATGATTCGAATTTAATTTGCGTGTTCTTCAGAAGACATATTTATCTAATTTGAAAAGGAAGATGTCTAAACATGACCGACATGATAGAACACGATCTGTTAATTGTCGGCTCTGGTCTTGCCGGTCTAAGAGCTGCTATCCAAGCTGCAAAGATAAGCTCAAAGATCAAAATTGCAGTAATTTCAAAACTACAGGTTATGCGTTCACACTCTGTTTCAGCAGAAGGCGGAACAGCTGCTGTTCTTTTTCCAGAGGAAGGAGATAGCTTGGAATCTCATGTCTATGATACAATAAAAGGCAGCGATTTTCTTGCAGATCAGGATGTAGTAGAAAGACTAGTCTATGAGATGCCCTCTGAAATTTATCAGCTTGAACATTGGGGAATGCCTTGGTCTAGAAAAGAAGATGGTAGAATTGGTCAAAGAAATTTTGGTGGTTACAGCTTTTCACGAGCCACCTATGCACAAGATAAAGTTGGATTCTATGAAATGCAGACTTTGTATGATACATGCCAAAAGTTTGATAACATAGAGTTTTACAATGAATGGTTTACCACATCAATAATACATGACGGACAGAAGTTTTGTGGCATTACTGCAATTGAGATTTCGACTGGAACTTTTTACACCATAAAAGGAAAAGCTCTTATCATAGCCACAGGTGGAGCTGGAAGACTTTATAGTTATGCTACTTATGCACTTTCATCAACTCCTGATGGACTTGATATGGCGTACAGGGCAGGAATGGCACTAAAAGACATGGAGTTTGTCCAATTTCATCCAACAGGCATTCTGCCATCTGGAATACTGATTACAGAAGGCGCACGAGGCGAAGGTGGTTACCTCATTAATAAAGACGGCGAGAGATTCATGAAAAAATATGCATCTGGAAAGATGGAGCTTGCCCCAAGAGATATGGTATCACGCGCTATGATGACTGAGATAAATGAGGGACGTGGATTCAAACATGAAACAGGAGTAGATTGTCTCAAACTAGACCTTAGGCATCTTGGAGATAATATAATAAAAGAAAAGCTGGCTGCAATTAGAGAGATCTCTATGAAATTTTCTGGAATAGATCCTAGTAGAGAACCTATCGATGTAAGACCAGTATGTCATTACATGATGGGAGGAATTCATACTGACATAGATGGTGCAACAGAAATTCAAGGAATTTGGGCTGCAGGAGAAGCTGCCTGTAACAGCGTTCATGGTGCAAACAGATTAGGTGCAAATTCTACAAGTGAATGTCTAGTGTGGGGAAAAGTAACTGGTGAGCTTGCAGCAAGATATGTTTTGGATAATCAATCTTCTACTTTCCCACGTCATCTTGTTGATGCTGAAGAAAAAAGGATTTACGATGGCATATTTCGAGGGCATGGAGAAGTAAATCCCTATGAAGTAAAGCAAGAACTAACTGATATGATGGATGAAAAGGCATATGTCTTTAGAAATGAAAAAGACATGATTGCAGGACTAAAGAAATTACGTGAGCTAAAGGAACAAACATGGAAACATGTAGATGACCAAGCAAAAGAATACAACACCAACTTTACAAACGTGATAGAGCTTGATTCCATGTTTCGCGTAGCAGAGGTTGTCTTGGTTGGTGCAATAAAAAGAAAAGAATCTCGGGGTGCACATGCAAGAACTGACTACCCAAATAGAGACGACAAGAACTTTTTACACCATACTCTTGCATACTATGACACCAAAGAACCAATTCTCAAGATGCATCCTGTCACTATTACTAAATACAAGCCGGTGGAGAGGAAGTACTAGTGGAAAGACAAGCAAATCGCGAGGGCATAAAGGGTATGCTAAACCCCACGCGCTATGGAATAGAACGCGTTGCATACTGGCTGCAGAGATTGACTGGACTTGGACTTCTTTTTTATTTAATTGGACATGTTATTGAAACAAGTGCGATAGTAGATGGTAAACCAGCATGGGATAAAATGCTAGAATTAACACAGACTACTGAGGGCCACATCATACTTATTCTAGTCATAGGAATGTCCGTTTTCCATACTGCAAATGGAATTAGGGTGATGTTAGGACATGGTGGGGTAGGAGTTGGTAAACCTGGAAGACCTGACTACCCATACAGAGCAGCATCTCTGAACTATAAGCAGAGGCTTTGTATCTGGGTTTCAATAGCACTTGCGGCTCTTGCAATGATGTATGGGGCAGGAATTTTGTTTGGTGAATAATATGCGTGAAAGCATAATAATGAAAATACATTATGGAACGGCTCTAGGTGCAGTTGCGCTTGTAGCTATTCACATTCTCTTTAGAATGACACAGGACTTTTCTGATTCACTACAATATGAAAGTGTAATTGCAAACTATCAATTTTTGCCTTATGCTCTAATGCTGGAAGTAGTATTGATCTTGCTTTCAGTTCATGGCTTTAACGGACTTAGGGTGATACTTTTGGAGCTAAAACAGGGTGTTGGATATGAAAGGGCAGTTAATTACAGTTGTATTGGTGCTATGGCAGTACTTGTTGCGTATGGTTCAAGGACTATATTGATGGCAGGGGTGGGTATAACATAATGGCTGCAGTAGTTCCAAAAATTTCAGAAGTTTCTTCTACAGTTGTTTCTTCATCTAACTCAATAACACTTAGGATCTCAAAGTTTAATCCTAAAACTGATTCATCTCCAACATTTGCTGAGTTTAAGGTTCCTGTTAAAAAATGGACAACAGTTTTAGATGCGATCTTGGCTATAAAACATCATCTTAATCCGTCAATTGCAGTAAGATATTCTTGTAGGCAAGCTTCATGTGGATCATGTGGAATGAAAATAAATGGCAAACCGTCTCTTGCATGCTATACAAAAATTTCTGAACTGAACTCAAATACAGTAACAGTAGAACCAATGAATAATTTTCCAATACTTAGGGATTTGGCAGTTGACTTTACACAGTTTTTTTCGTCTCATAAAAAACTAAAACCCTACATCATAAGAGAGGATTCTGAAGTAACTATCAATACAAAAGAATTTTTACAGACTCCAAAGGATGTAGAACACTATTTGCAATTTTCATATTGCATAAAATGTGGTTTGTGTAATTCAGCCTGTCCAACTATGGCTACTGACTCATCATTTGTAGGTCCGCAGGCTCTTGCTCAAGCTTATCGTTATGTTGCTGATAATAGAGATAATGGCAAAAAAGAACGTCTAAAAATAATAGATGAGTCGCACGGCATCTGGAGATGTCACTTTGCAGGTTCATGCAGTCAAGTTTGTCCAAAAGGTGTTGATCCTGCCATGGGAATCCAACTGTTAAGAGGATATCTATTAGGATTTAGGAAATAGCAGCGCTTAAGGTTTTTTTGGATTTGGGCTTGCATTTACTTGGTTGTTTATAGCTTCTGCCATAAAGTGGTTTGAGACATTCAGCTTGAGATCGTCAATCCCATCAATCTTTAGCAAGTAATCATGTATGTCCTGAGCTATTTTAAAACCAAAAATTGCTGGACAAAACGGACTCGTCAGATGCAAATCTATCTTGACTGCAGAACCATTTATGTCTATATTGTCCACAAGCTCAAGCTCCATTATAGAGACATTTATCTCAGGATCTACAATTTTTGTTAATTCATCAAAAATCTTTCTTCTTAATTGCTGAGTTTCCTGAGCCACGATTAAAAAACCGTCTATGCTATATATAACCATTCTAATTTCTAAATTGATGTACAGGTCACGACTTGATGGAAGCTTGGACGAACATACTTTGAATTTTCTTTCATCAATTTCAGATGATGCAGAGATTAAAATCTATGACATTCTGGGTAGCCAAGCTCATACTCTTATGCTCTATGAAAATAAAATCATCGCCAGAAAGGAAGCATCAAAAATTTTAGCTGCACTTGAAAAATTAAAAAAAGAAAAACTGCCGACCAAATCTCAATCTGAAGATATTCATGAGTTAATAGAATCTCTCGTCATTAAAAAAACTGGCAGACATATAGGTGGAAAGATGCATACCGCACGCTCTAGAAACGATCAAATCTCGCTTGACATACGAATGAAAATACGGGACGATATCAACATACTATGTTCTTGTCTTTTAGACATAATAGAAACACTTGTGTCGCTGGCTGAAAAAAACCACGATGCTATAATGCCACTTTATACACATCTTCAGCAAGCACAGGTTGGGGTTTTTTCACACTATCTGCTTGCATACGCAGATGCACTGTTTAGGGATCTTGATAGATTATACGTTACATATGGAAGAGTAAATGAGTCTCCACTTGGCGCAGGACCTATAGGCGGAACAAGTTTGCCAATTGATAGGCAAAGTACTGCAAAGATGCTTGGATTCAAAGGACTGGTTGAAAATTCAATTGATGCTACCGGTGCTCGTGATTTCGTTGCAGAATATGTGGGACAGGTTGCAATTCTTATGACAAATCTAAGCAGACTTGCAGAAGACTTTATCCTTTGGTCAACTTTAGAGTTTTCGTTTATTGAACTCTCAGACAAATTTTCATCTACATCAAGCGTAATGCCGCAAAAAAAGAACCCCGATATACTTGAGCTGACACGTGGAAAGACTGCTCAAGTGATTGGACATCACATGGCTATCCTTTCTAACATGAAGGGACTACCTTCTGGATATAGTAGGGACCTGCAACAGATCAAGACCTCGATTTGGTCTGCATCAAAGATTGCAATATCTGCACTCTTAGTGACAAACGCCATGCTCAAAACAATGAAGGTAAACAAGAAAAAAATGAAAAAAGCAATTGAGACTGGATATTCAATTTCACTGGATATTGCAGAACAACTTGTAAAAAAGGGAATGCCATTTAGGATTGCACATAAGATAGTTGGCAAGCTAGTGGGGGTTGCTTCAAACTCAAAAAGGCCACTTTCTGCACTATCTATTTCTGAAATAAGAGCATCTGTCGATGAAGGTGGAGTTGAGCCAAGGACATTATACAAAATCATACAAGAAATGACTGCCAATTCATCACTTGATGAGAGGACCTCTCATGGTTCTTCAGGCAGTTCTGAGCAGCACCGTATGATTTCTGACAGGAAAAAAAAGGTTCAGGCATATAAAGTTGGTACTACAAAAAGGACAAACGAAATCAAGATTGCCTTTGAAAATCTTGCTAGAAAAGTAAAAGCAATAATAAAATAATCTGTGAATAATTTATTAATCCGAATTTTTTGCCACATTTATCAATATGGCATCTAGTTCTTGATGTAGTAATCTTGACTTTTCCATTGATTTTCATTCACATGCCCATAGATAAAAAATTCTCGTAATGAGGTGTACAGCATGTTTCAATTCGTACAACCACACACCGACAAACCTAACTACACTACAGGTCAGACATGGGGAGCACTAAAGAAAGCATGGCGAGGTTACAAGATTGCAAAAGTACAGTCTGATTCCTCGAAAATGACTGAATATGCTAAAAAAATTAGAACTCTCCAGCACGATTTGGGAGTAAAGCAAGCTGAATTCCCAGAACTGAACCTAAGTTAGTTAGATCCCTTTTTATTTTTAGTTCTGAATAGACTCCTAGTCTTACTTGTAAGTGTTACACCAAATACAAGTGACGTAAGAACAAAAACTGTAGTGGAAATCATTAGAATAGGTGTATTGCTTGAAAATATGCCAAGAACTACAAATCCTGTGCTTGCTACAATCACTAAAATGAGTTTTTTGTATGCTCTGGTAAAATCAAATCTTAAGGAAAGAGGCCACAAATAAGCAGCGCCAATTAAGGTGCTTGCAACAAACCCAGCTAAGATAGTGCCTATCTCACCTCCAAAAGTGGCTGCCTGAGATACTTGTAGAATCATAATGAGAGGATACAGACTACCTTTGATTATTGTCTGCAATGCTGGATTTTGTCTTTCTGCATCAGATATAGCTGGACTAAAAGAATAGTACAATAAATTAAAGACTTGCAGGAAACTTGCACCAGATCTTGTAGATAAAATATAGCTGTCTCTAAACTCTCTTAACAACTGAACCTGTGGAGCAAGCTCGGATCCAAATGCTGCTGTAGCAATAAGACATCCACTTTTTGGCTTAATGATAGTATCTATTGTTTCTTTGTTTGATTGATTTATTTCTATAACAGATTCAACAATTTCAAAAGTGTCTGAATCAAAAAGATTTTCCCACGTAGCTGTTATATTATATTTTCCTGTATTGAAAGGAACCTCTTTTGTAAATGTGATTGGTAATCTATTAAAATATGGAGGTTCTCCAACCATTTCTATATTAACATTATAATTAAAGACACGAGCTTGATCATCATCTACCATCTTAAAAAGTTCAAGCTTCAATGTAGTTTGATTTGAAACCTGTGTTCCTAAAAAGACAAGATGAAGTCCTTCGTTTTGTAATTCCTTGACTGTATATTTTTCCTTTGTAGCATCTAATTCGAATGTGGTTAGTGGGGTTATTTCAAAATACGTTGCAGCTCTTTTATCTGCATACGTAGCGTCAAGTACCCACTGTCCAAATAAAGTTCCATATTGTCTTTCGCTATCTACAAAGTAAACCTCATCTTCCAGTTTAGAAAAGCAATTAGTTACTGTGGTATCAGAACAAATGGGGTAAACGTCTGTAAAGCTGTGTGGTCCTCTAGTATAAAGTGATTTTACCACCACTTTTTCGTTTGGTATAAGTTGAGGTAAATTCACAAATATCCGAATTGTTTCATGTGTGTCTTGATCGTATGTATAATGATAGAAAGCCTTGTCTGTACCGATTTTAAAATCAAACGGCTGTGGTCCTGCCTCTTCTTGAGGCTCAGTTTGCGCTGATGTCATTTGAATTAACAAAGGTCCAACAAGGAACACTACAAGTACAAAAAATTTATTCACTTGGAATCTTTTTTTTGTAGCTAATAAAATGTTTAGTAGCGGGTTCGCGGGGATTCGGACCCCGGACAGCCGGATTAAAAGTCCGGTACTCTACCTGGCTGAGCTACGAACCCATGGCGAGCTTGACAGTTGTGTATAATTTAGTCTTTTACAAAATTTTTTGATTTAATAGAAACCTTTAAACTCGGATTTTCGCGCAACTTATTCCAACGCCCTTGTAGTATAGTGGGGCATGGAGAAAAATCCATTCCTCGTAAAACCCGGTCTAGAATGGGGCCCTGTCACGGCCTCGACGCGTGTTCAAATCCCGCCAAGGGCGCCATTACTTTTAATTCTGAATGTTGTTTTGTGAAATCACAAAACATGTACTCATAAGATGATTTCTATGACTAATTAGTCACTGATCTTTAATTTTTTTAAAACATCGTCAAGAATTTCTTTATTGGCAACGGCAACAAAAGAAAGCTTCCTATCATAACCTAGATCAGAATCCAAGGATTTTCCATTTTGGTCAACAACATATCCGCCAGCTTCTAATGCAATTAAATGGCCAGCAGCAATATCTGTAACCCTGATTTTTTCCCTTAAATCAACAAATACATCAACCATGCCGCGTGCAAATATCGCAAGTTCGAGTGCGACTGCACCCAAATGCCTAATGTGGTTTGATGCAGTAATTATAGGAGATAGTCTCTGTAGCATATTCGAAGAAATTCCTGATACATCAAGTCCAACTACAGTATAGATTGGCATCTTGTTCTTGTTAACATAAATCCTATTTCCATTCAAAAAGGCGCCATTGCCTTTTGTTGCGTGATACATATCCCCCCTAGCTAGATCCATTACAACAGCATCTGTTACAGAACTCAGTTTGTTCTCAGTGGCAAAGGCAAGTGAACAACAAAAAAAGGGAATTCCTCTTACGGCATTGGTAGAACCGTCTACAGCATCCATGATTAAAAATCCCTTTGGATTTTTTGAAAGTGCCACACGACCGCATTCCTCTCCAAGAACTATGCAATCAAACTTTATCTCTTTTAGATAATCAAGAACTGTTTTTTCAGCAATTATGTCGATCTTTCTTGAGATGTCTCCTCCCGCTCCCCTCCCAAAATCTCCACCTGATTCTTCTGTTCCTGCAAGATGCTTTACATTATTGTATACTCGCATAGATGCCTCTTGCAATATGTCTATTACTTTCACAGATTTCCTGATTTCTGTCCTAATTTATTTCAAATAATTTCAAAGCTAGCTCAATGCATAAATAGCAAAGCAAGATTTGCCATTATGTGAGTAGTAAGGATCAATCAATTTTTAGCAAAGAAGCACTTTTGAGTACAAAACCTGGAAAGGAAATAGTAAAGCAGTCGCTTCTCAAAAGCAAAGGTTACAAACAATTTGACAAGTACAAAAAAGAGGCAGAAGAAGAATCCCAAAATTTTGTAAAAAGATTCACTGATGATTTACTAAAGGAAATAAAATCAGATTTATCACCTAATACAACACAGCAAAAGTTTGCTGAAGAGATAGGCTCACATGATATGATATTGGAACAATCAAGAATAGCTGAGGTAAAAGCAAGACTTGAAAACCATGATATCTTAAAGGACAGAGTTTCAAGGATTCTTAACTCAAACTTTGTCAAGATGACATTTCCGGTTTTTAGTGCGCTTTATGATGCATCGACAGAGTATTTTGGTGACAAGCAAGATTTACAATTAAGAATGAACATAATTGATGGACACATAATCGCTATTGATTTGAGTGAACCCATGGACAGAATAATGGACAAAGATGAGGACCTAGAATATCTGGAAGACTATAAACTGATGAATCCATATTTACTAAAGCTTGCAAGGGACAAAATAACAAAAGGAGGTCAAACAGTTCTTGAAGAATTTGAGCGTGGGTTTAAGGATGCAAGAATTGGGCAGTATCTTGATTTCAAACTAAAAGCAAAACCCAATCACATATCAGAAGAAGACATGATACAGTGTTACAAAAAATACAGAGCTGTTATGGGAACTGCGGGAAAAAATATGGCTCTTGGCAGAAAACCATTGGGGGAAATATTTAATCTTGGGATGGCAAAGTCTGCAGAATCAGTTGGATGTGGAAATGAGATAGAAGATTCGATAAAAAACAAATTTGTCAAGATTCCTTCATGGCCTCTTTACTATAGCCTAATTACAAATGACGTAAAGAAAGGATTTGAAATTACCATGCAAAAAAGTGACTTGTATCTAAGCGAAGCCAGACTTGCACTTGAATTGCTGCCAGAAAATTTCTCGCATAAAAACTTTTTAGAATTTCTGTTTCTTACCGTAGAACACTATAACTTGTTTTGGTATAATCAACTACAAAAGGAAAATCTTTGGTCAGAATTTTCTGCTAATCTTCCAAAGTGATAGATATGATGTGGTCAGAAAAATACAGACCAAAAAATCTACTTGAGGTGGTGGGAAATGAAGAGGCCAAAGTATCATTTGTAGAATGGCTTGGCAAGTGGATGAAAGGAAGTAAACCTATCTTGCTTGTAGGACCTCCAGGAATAGGAAAGACTACACTTGCAACACTTTGTGCAAGACAGTTTGGATACGATCTGATAGGACTTAATGCAAGTGATGTACGAAG
Source organism: Nitrosopumilaceae archaeon (assembly GCA_050749365.1). Classification (GTDB taxonomy): domain Archaea; phylum Thermoproteota; class Nitrososphaeria; order Nitrososphaerales; family Nitrosopumilaceae; genus JBBDNF01. The sequence continues at coordinate 31,007 of JBOGRG010000096.1, read as the reverse complement.
CAAACAAAGAATTCAAGATATACTTGGTCCTGTTCTTGGCAACGCAAGTGTCTTGGGCAAACCAATGATATTCGTTGATGAGGTGGATGGCATTCATGGAAGATCTGATTATGGAGGAGTCGAGGCACTAGCTGATCTTCTCAAGGAACCTACAGTTCCCATAGTTTTAGCAGCAAACTCTGACAGATCAGATAAGATGAAAACCATAAAAAAAGCAACAAAAACAATTCCGCTAAGACCAATTCCACCTCGGCTTTTACGTCTATATCTTGAATCTATTCTAAAAAAAGAAGGTGCATTACTTGGGATAGGCACGATTCTAAAACTCGTAATAGAATCAAGAGGGGATATACGATCAATGCTAAATTCTGCGCAAGCTCTTGTTACAGGATTTGAACCGCAAACCGAAAAATCCTTTGTAACAATGGATGCTGAAGAATCGGTAAACTCTTTTTTCAAGGCCAAATCAATTGATGAAGCAAGAGCAATACTGTACTCATTAAGAATAGATCCGCGGCAAAAGATAGACGCATTTTACTCTAGTGTGATAACAAGTGATCTTACAAAAGAAGACATGCAAAAAATGCTACAAGCAATATCAGAGGCAGACATGATTTATGGAAAAATAATAAAAACGCAAGAGTGGAGACTTTTGAGATACCTTGATACAACACTACTTGGGTTGTATAAAGAAGGCACGGCTGCAAGATATTCGCAGTTTAATCTTCCATGGCCTCTTCTTAACAGACTACGATGGGATGGGAGGGCAATAAAGGGAATGATATCAGTTCTTGCAAAAAAAATGCATGTCTCTACAAGTGACTTTGCAACTTTTTATTTTCCATATCTTTTGCGGTGCATAAAAAACAAGATACTTGACATCGAGCTGGATGAGTCCTATAAGGAAATTCTACAAAAGGAGATGGCTGTACTCAAATGAGCTGGCGTAAGATGTCAATGAAATTTCCAGGCACCTGTATAGTGTGTAAAAAGAAAGTTGAGATAAACGAGGTGGGTTTATGGGCAAAAGGTATAGGAGTAAAACACCAAGCGTGCGCGGAAGTGCTAGAGCTTAGATGCCTTGTATGTGGTGGACCTGCAGGCTGTCCACAATGTGAATTCAGATCTGACTGCGATCTTTCCAAGGTCTCGCAGCTATGCATTTGTAAAAAATGTAATGATTCTGGTGATGCATTTGTGCTATATCAAAAAGCCCTCGGCAAAAAATTTCCAATTCTAAATCTTAAAATTTAACCTAAAAGAGTCAAGAAGATGATAACCGAAGATTCTAAAAACATTGTTCCTGTCTATAAACCCCAACACGTTCTTAGTCCAGAATTCAAGGGAACGTCAAATTACGAAGTGGGGAATAGATACCTTCTTGAAGAAGCAAAACAAAAACTAGCACAACTAAACTCAGATCCGCAGGCAACTGCAGAGCAGATACATCTTGTAGAAGAGGATTTGAAAACGCTGGAATCTTTGTATGAAAATTATCATACTGGGATGAATGTGTTTAGAACTGCCAAAGGCGGACGCGACGGAATAAGAGAATAACTCTGATTAAATTAATATAGGCTGCGAAGTGTTTTTAATTCGCAACCATGCACTCTGATAAAATCAAAAATTTTTTGCAAAAGCGAAAGGCAGCAAATCAGAGTGGTGGAGAAGACAAAATTCTTGCACAGCATGAAAAAGGCAAGCTTACAGCAAGAGAACGAATTGATCTCTTGCTTGACGAAGGAAGTTTTACAGAAATTGATGCTCTAACAACCCATCACTATCACGAGTTTGATATGCAGGACAAAAAGTTCTTTGGTGATGGAGTAATCACTGGTTATGGAACCATAAACGGAAGGCAGGTCTTTCTTTTTGCATATGATTTTACTGTGCTGGGAGGAACGCTAAGCGAGATGGGTGCAAAAAAAACAACCAAGATAATGGATAACGCTATACGCGTTGGATGCCCTGTCATAGGAATAATTGACTCTGGCGGTGCAAGAATTCAAGAAGGAATTCTAAGCCTTGATGGATTTGCTGATATATTTTTCCATAACCAGCTAGCATCTGGAATTGTACCACAGATAACTGCAAGTATAGGGCCTTCTGCAGGAGGTGCAGTGTATTCTCCAGCAATGACAGACTTTGTCATAATGGTTGACAAGGTGGCTACCATGTTTGTTACAGGACCTGAAGTGGTGAAAACAGTTCTTGGTGAAGACGTATCGTTTGATGAGCTTGGAGGTGCAATGTCACATGGAAAAAACAGTGGCGTTGCTCACTTTGTTGTAAAAAATGAATACCAATGCATGGACTATGTAAAGACTCTCTTGTCATATATTCCACAAAATAATACCGAAGAACCACCTATTGTATCAACAGATGATGATCCTAACAGACTTGACAACAATCTGATAAACATAGTGCCAGAAAATTCATTACAACCTTACGACATGAAGGAAATAATTTATTCTGTTTTGGACAATCATGTATTTTTTGAGGTACATGAACTGTTTGCAACAAACGTCATAGTTGGATTTGGCAGACTCAATGGGAGAACGGTTGGCGTTGTTGCAAATCAACCAATGGTGCTTGCAGGTGCATTGGACATTGATTCATCCAACAAAGCAGCAAGGTTTATCAGATTTTGTGACTGTTTTAGCATCCCAATTGTTACCTTTGTGGACACTCCAGGCTACATGCCTGGAACCCAACAGGAACATGGTGGCATAATAAGACATGGAAGCAAGCTCTTGTATGCATACTGTGAGGCAACTGTACCAAAAGTAACTGTAATCATAGGCAAGGCATATGGCGGCGCCTACATCGCTATGGGTAGCAAGAACCTCAGAACTGATATGAACTATGCTTGGCCAACTGCACAGATTGCAGTACTTGGCTCTGAGGCTGCAGTAAAAATAATGAACAGAAAAGAGATTGCAAAAGCGAAAGACCCTGAGGCTCTGAAAAAACAACTTGTAGACAGCTTTTCAGAAAAGTTTGCCAATCCATATGTTGCAGCATCGTATGGTACTATAGATGCAGTAATAGATCCTGCAGAGACAAGACCGATGTTGATCAAAGCGCTAGATGCACTTGCAAACAAGCGGGAAAAAAGACTACCTCGCAAGCACGGAAACATAAATCTGTGAATTATACATGATCAAAAAAATTCTGATGGCAAATAGGGGAGAGATTGCTATACGTGTAATCAAGGCATGTAAAGCCCTTGGCATAAAATCTGTAGCGGTTTATTCTGATGAAGACATAAACTCACGACATGTCAAGATGGCATCAGAGGCCTATCACATAGGAGAAGCTGCTCCATCACAAAGCTACCTTAACATGGAAAAAATAGTTGAGGTTGCACAAAGTTGTGGAGCAGATGCAATTCATCCAGGCTATGGCTTTCTTTCAGAAAATGCCGACTTTGCAGGCCTTTGTGAAAAACGAAAAATAAACTTTATCGGACCATCTGGAAAATCAATGAGGCTTTGCGGTGATAAGATGCTCTGCAAAGATGCAATGGCAAAAGCCAAAGTTCCTACCGTACCTGGCAGTCTAGGAATAGTAGAAGAGGTAGAAAAGGCACTTGACATTGCACATGAGATAGGATATCCTGTCTTACTAAAGTCAGTCTTTGGTGGTGGTGGACGAGGAATCAGATTGGTGCACAATGAAAAAGAACTAAGAGAGGCCTTTGAGATTGCATCAGGAGAATCAAAAGCAGCATTTGGGAAATCTGCACTCTTTGTGGAAAAATTTCTGCCAAAAATAAGACACATCGAGTTTCAGCTCTTTAGAGACAAACATGGAAATGCGGTCCATATCTTTGAACGTGAATGTTCCATTCAGCGAAGGCATCAAAAGCTTATTGAGATGTCGCCATCGCCTGTTGTTGACCAAAAGACGCGTGATAAAGTTGGCCAGCTTGCGGTAACTGCAGCAATTGCAGTTGATTATACAAATGCAGGAACTGCCGAATTCCTACGACTTGATGATGGAACATTTTATTTTATTGAGATCAACGCACGACTTCAAGTAGAACACCCTGTAACGGAACTTGTTTCAGGCCTTGATCTTGTAAAACTGCAAATCGATATTGCAAATGGCAATGAAATTCCATTCAAACAAAAAGACTTGAAGCTAAGGGGATGCGCAATAGAATGCAGAATAAACGCCGAAGATACATTTTTAGACTTTGCACCATCCACTGGACTTGTTCCAGATGTCAATATGCCATCTGGTCCTGGTGTGCGAGTTGATACCTATCTTTATCCAGGTTGTACTGTCTCGCCATACTATGATTCTTTGATGGCAAAACTTGTCACGTGGGGAGAAACCTTTGAAGAGTCTAGGCAAAGGATGCGAATGGCACTAGAAGACTTTTACATTGAAGGTGTTGAGACATCCATACCACTGTACAAGACTATACTTGATAGCAAGGAATTCATCAAGGGAGACTTGTCGACGGACTTTCTTGACAGATTCAAGATTTTAGATAGGTTACGTGATGACATAAAAAAAGAAACCTCACGCAAGACAGACGCAGCTCTTGCAGCAGCAGTGATACATTCAGAGTTTCTCAAAAGCAGAGTCAAACCCCCTCCAGGCCATAGTATGCACTGGAAGACCCAACTGGATAGTGCATAAAAATGCAATTCAAGATTGAGAATCTTGGAAACAAGTTTGATGCAGAGCTAGTGCAAAGTCTTGGTAATTTAGAATATCTGATCAAAATTCAGGGAAAGGAGAGAAAACTCAAGATCCTAAACATGGGTCCTAATAAAATAGAGTTCATGTTGGATAATTCCTATCATGTTGCAAAATACCTTGACAATACTACTGCCAAGATGACAATCTTAGTTGATGGAGTGCAGATAACCTTTGACAAGCACTCTGACTTGGATAAGATAGTTTACAAAACTTCTGGAGTTGAATCAGCTGGCGAATCTCAGACAAATCTACGAAGCCAGATTCCTGGCAAAGTTGTATCAATAAATACCAAAGTAGGAGATAAGGTCAAAAAAGGAGATGTGTTATGTGTCTTAGAATCAATGAAGATGCAGGTTTCAATCAAATCATACAAAGACGGTGTCATAAAATCTATGAAGATAAAACAAGGTGCATCTGTAGCAAAAAATGATGTGCTGATGGAAATTGAATAACAAAAAACAAAAAGGAAATTAATTTTTCTTTTTGAGAAAATCCATTATCTCTTGGTAGTTTGGCTCCACTAGTGGATTGTCAGTAACCCACTTGTATACCACTTTGCCATTCTCATCGACTATGAAGACTGAACGCTTGGCTGCATCATATCCTTTTACATGCAAGAGATCTGGCATCAGTACATCATAATCACGTATTGTCTGGCTCTTGTAGTCTCCAAGTATTGGGAAGTTAAGGTGATGTGCTTCTGCAAAAGCCTTGTTTGCAAATGGTCCGTCATTGCTTATTCCAATAACTTGTGCACCTAGATTTGATATCTGATCCCACGAGTCTCGAAAAGCACACATCTCTTTTGTGCATACAGGAGAACTTGCTGCAACAAAAAATGACAACACCACCCTTTTGCCTTTGAACTCATCAAGGCTTCGCATCTTCAAATCTGTATCTACCAAGGTGAAACTTGGAGCCTTGTCTCCTACGTTTACTGCCATGCTACGGGTTTACAACTGTCATATATCAATCATTTTCTAATTTGTTTAAACACGTATCAATAAATACTGGTCACATAGAGTAACTACATGCCAAGTATGAAATGTGTATCATGTGGAATTGGATTCTTTTCTCCAACAGGAGCTGACAAGTGTTCTAGATGTGCACAAAAAGATTTGCATGAAATGGAACAAGATCATCATTCTTGTGGTTGCGGTCACTCACACCATTAAAGTCTGATCTTAAAATTAGTGATAATGTTATTCTAATCAGTAGATAATATAAGTAAAATTGTAAAATTACAAAATAATCTAAACTAAGAGCTGGCAAATGTGCATAGATTTTTATAGGCTCCGCTTGGCTTGTTAGCTACTTTGGTAGGAGAAGTAGCTGGCAGCTTCAGCCCTGTTCTGCTAATGTTTGGATTTGCAATTGTAGCAACGGCTCCTGCACTTTTACTATCTAGAATGATTGCTCCAAGGCGAAGAAGCAATCCAGTCAAATTTTTGCCCATGGAGTGTGGTCAGGTTCCAAGTGGTGAGGGCAGAACACATTTCATGATGCAGTATTATGCCTATGTCTTGATGTTTGTTGTTTTTGATGTAATGTCAATTTTTCTGTATGCATGGGGAATCACTCTGTTGAATCTACCCAAGTCAGCAACACTTCCAATCATAGCATTTTTAGGAATAATGTTTGCATCATTTGCATTTGCACTATATATGTCAGGGAGGAGAAACATTTGGTAATTTTTATATCAAATCAGAAGTATAACAAAGTGAGGGAAAAAAATTGCTAAAAGAACTGATCACTCCACAAACTGCAGCAAATTCGGTAAACGTATTTGTCGGAAAGCTGGGAGAGGTTCTTATAAGAGCAATTGACAAGCCGCTTGGCTATGCCCTTAACTGGGGCAGACTTTGGTCACTTTGGCCCGTGCACATAGAGACTGCATGCTGTAGCGTAGAGTTCGGTGCTGCGTCAGGTTCAAGATGGGACGTAGAAAGGTTTGGAATCATAGAGGCCTTTGGTTCTCTAAGACAATGCGACTTGGTTGTTGTGCAAGGAACCATCACACGAAAAATGGCACCAAGACTTAGAATGGTATACGACCAGATGCCAGATCCAAAATATGTTATAGCCATGGGAGCATGTGCAATCACAGGCGGGCTGTACTTTGACTCGTACAACGTCCTACCAGGAATTGATGAAATAATTCCTGTGGATGTGTATGTACCAGGCTGTCCACCTAGACCTGAAACTCTTATACAAGGATGTATGCTACTCCAAGAAAAAATTAAGAGAATGAAGGTCAGGTAGTAATGAGTTCTGAAAAAACAGATGTCGAACCCAGTGAAACTGTAGAAGAAGTTGAACAGGAAACAAAACCAGAAGTCGCAAAAAAAGAGATAGTTCCAGAACCCAAGTTTGAAAAATTTATTGCAGAAAAAATTGTATCAAAATTTGGTGCAAAGACAGTTATCGGTTTTATCAAACCAAATAGAATAAGAATTAACACAAAAAAAGAAGACATCTTGGATGTTGCTACATTCATACGAGATGAGCTAAACTTTGATCACGCCGAGTCAGTGGGTGGTGTAGACTACCCAGTCTCTAAAGAAATCGAGGTTGTTTATCATCTAGGATCATACACAGACCCGGAGCTTACAAAGCAGGTGCTGACTTTGGCAACAAGAGTTCCACGAGAAGACATTCCAAACCCAGGAAAGGACAAAACTAGAATGCCTTCCTTAAGAGACATTTTCTATAGTGTAGAATTTCACGAGAGAGAGTGCTTTGAAATGTTTGGTGTATACTTTGAGGGACATCCAGACAACAGAAGACTGCTTTTACCAGAGGACTGGGCAGACATTCCACCATTTCGTAAGGACTTTAAGATAAAGGGGCGATGACATGACCACACAACTACCTCCTGGCATGCAGCTTGAGAAAGTAGATGAGCGAATCATGACGCTAAATGTCGGTCCGCAGCACCCTGGCTCTGGCCACATGCGACTAATCATCAAAGTAGATGGAGACTTTATCGTTTCATGTGATCCTGATCCTGGATATGTCCATCGTGGCGAAGAAAAGATGGCAGAGTACAGAAACTACATACAAAATATCCCACATCTTGAAAGACCGGTAATTCATGACTCTTGTAACATCTTGTATCCGTACTGTCTTGCAGTAGAAGACCTATTGGGAATTGAGGTACCAGAGAGAGCAAAATACATTCGTGTCATAGCATCCGAGCTGAACCGTTGTGTCTACACTATGTACTGGCTTGCAATCTATGGAATTTTCTTGGGACACTCTACAATGTTCATGTGGCCCATGGGAGACAGAGAACTATTAATCGATCTATTGGAGGCGTTGTCTGGAGCGAGGGTAACACATGCGTACTTTGTGCCAGGCGGTGTAAGAAACGATGCGCCTGCAAACTTTGAAGAAAAGTGTCTAAGACACGTAAACTATTTTGAAAAGAGACTAAAAGAATATGAAGACATCTTCTACCAGAATCCTGTCTTAAAACAAAGAACGGAAGGAACTGGAGTTTTATCAAGAACTGATGCAATACGACTTGGAACTACGGGCTCTGTTCTTCGCTCTGCCGGTGTAGACTATGATATCAGAAAGAAAGAACCTTACGATGTTTATGAAAATCTAGACTTTCAATCTCAGGTGCTCAAAGACGGTGACTCTTATGCAAGGTCTAGAGTGCCTTATCTTGACATGCTTGAGAGCTGCAGAATAATAAGAGATGCACTAAAGAAGATGCCCAAGTCTGGCTCTGTGAGAACTAAACTAAAACCAAATCCAAAAGGAGGAAAAGATGAAGCATATCGCAGAGTAGAATCGGGACGGGGGGCGCTTGGGATGTATGTAGTTTCTGACAACAAACCAGAACCATATAGAGTAAAAATCAGTGTGGGTTCCTTTAGAAATTTGATTTGCATGCCATACTTACTCAAAGGAGAAAAGCTTGGAAACATGCCAGCTGTTTACTGGAGTCTTAACTACTGGCCCGTGGAGGCTGATAGATAAATGTCATCAATTGCACCAGAGTTTAGACTTAGCAGATTTATTGCATCGCTGACGGATCTTATCTTGTGGATTCTGGTTATCTTTACACTGGTTGGCCTTCCACTTGTAATGATTGTACTTTTTTACATCGAGCTTCCAGAAATTAACGGTGAACTTCTTACACCATATCTTGCACTAACTTGGTTGGCAGACCCATCACGTACCTTGCCTATAGTAAAGTCCCTTTTGTACACAGACTTTTTCAGAATAGCTGCCTTTCCTGGGTTTGGTTTTGCTGCTCTTATTGCTGCAGCTGCAATATTCATAGAAAGAAAGTTTCTTGCAAAGATGCAGCTTCGGGTGGGCCCACTTTATTGTGGTAAAATCGAGGGAATCTTGCAGCTGATGGGAGATGGATTGAAACTAATATCAAAAGAAATAATCATTCCTGCAAAGGCAGACAAGCCGATCTTCTGGCTTGCTCCTTTGCTCTTTGTGGGAACTGCAGCTGCATTTGTTTCACTTATACCAGTTGCGCCAGGGTGGGTTGTTGCAGACATTGACGTAGGCTTGTTGGCAGTATTTGCAGTGATTGGATTCTTTCCAATAATTACAGTGCTCTCATCGTGGTCTGCAAACAGCAAGTTTCCATTCATAGGCGGAATTAGGGCACTACACCAGATGATCTCATTTGAAATTCCGCTGATACTATCACTTCTTGGAATTGTTATACTGACAGGAACCTTGAATCTGACAGAAATTGTCGAGTCGCAACAGCACTACTGGTGGATAATTTTTATGCCAATTGGAGCTATTGTATTTTTCACGACAATACTTGCGGAGCTTGAAAGAATTCCTTTTGATCTTCCAGAAGCAGAAAGTGAGATTGTTGCAGGATGGCTCACAGAATTTTCTGGTATGATATATGGACTAGTACAACTTGGTTCTTATGTAAAACTATACGCGTTTGCTGCACTCTTTGTCATCTTGTTCTTGGGCGGATGGAATGGTCCAATGGTTTGGCCACCATTCCCAGAAGAAATAATCACAGAAGGAATAACTATGGGTCCAATAACAGTCAAGCCTCCGGGTCTTCCTCTGCTAGATCAAGAGATGCTAAACTCTACACTGTGGTTTGTGATCAAAACTTTTGGAGTCATAATGGTGATCTTGTTGCCAAGAGGAGTCTTTCCAAGAATTAGAATAGATCTGCTTTTGCACACTGGATGGTACAAACTGATAGGACTGGCATTCGTTAACATCTTTATAGCTCTAGCTTTGCTATATGCAGGTGTCTTGGGTCCAGGAGGAATAATACAATGACTAGTGCAGGCGGAATCATAAGGGCCCTAAACTCTGGTGTAAAGCACCTTGCAATTAAACGATTTACATTACGATATCCAGAAGAAAAATTGAAATTTGTAGGCGATGGCTTTCAATTCGATCCTCAGACAGGGGTAGGAATTGCTGGCCTAAAGGGACGACACATATTGTTCCATGATAAATGCACCGGTTGTCAGCTTTGTGCTATCGCGTGCGAAGGAATTGCAGAAGCCATAGCTATGGTAAAAGTAAACGAGACTTGGAAACATAACAAGAAAGCAATACTGCCACAGATTGACTACGGAAAATGCGTATTCTGTGGGCTGTGTGTAGATGCATGCCCGTTCTATGCTCTATACATGACAAATGACTATGAGCTTTCTTCGTTTACCAAGGAAGCGTTGATCTATACACCAAGCCAGCTTGCTGTAAAACCAAAGGTAGCCCAAGATGTAGAAATAAAGATTGACGACCGTGGTGCATCACATGGCTGATGCGACATTTTTAGCTCTCTCAGTATTGACTATAGGCTCTGCGATAGCTGCACTTGAGATTCGTTCAATGATTTATGGATCAATTGCTCTGATGGTTACACTTAGTGGTGTTGCGGGATTTTTCTTGCTTTTGGACTCGCCATTTGTTGCAATGTTTCAAATTTCAGTTTATGTCGGTTCGATTGCAGTATTGATACTATTTACTGTAATGCTTGTAAGAAGAGAGCTCATCTTCAACAAGATTGAGGATCCACGTAGAAGATACGCCGGCATTGGTTTGATGATCGTAATAATGCTTGGAGTTGGGACCATAATTATAGGATCTGGATTGCAAGCAATGCAAGTTGACGCTCCACCTGTTGACTTTAGAGAAATAGGCGAGGACTTTCTGACATACTATTCACCAGCACTTGTTGTTATGGCGCTAATCTTGGCATCTGCAGTAGTTGGTGCATTGGTATTAGCAAGAAGGGAGGATGTTACAACTGACCAACGAACTAGTTGAATTTGTCATAGTCTCGGTGGCACTCTTGGCCATCGGGATTTATGGTCTTGCAGTAAAACGAAACGCAATCAGAATGCTTTTTGCAGTAGAGATGATAATAAATGCGGCAAACTTGAATCTTGTTGCCTTTGCAAGATTCATTCCAAACAGTCAGGGACAGACGCTTGCACTCTTTTCAATAGCTATTGCAGCTGCAGAAGTTGCAGTAGGACTTGCACTTATTATAGTAGCATATCGGATGTACAAGAATATCGATATTGCAGAGTTTAGGAGCCTGAAAGGATAATGGAATATGTATTGTTGCAGGCGGTCTTTTTACCGCTACTACTGTCCCCTATAGCCTACATCCTTGGCAGAAAATCTGGTCCAAATGCAGCAACTTGGTTTACTTTTGGGTTATTACTTTACTGCACCACAATAATGATTGTTCCAGTATTTTCTGGAACATACGAGGAACACTATCCGTGGACTCAGCTATTTGGCGAGTTTGGGTTCTTGCTTGATGGACTCGCATCGCCTTTTGCAATCATAATCTATGTTCTGTCAACAGTGCTTGCATTATACTCAAAACCGTACATGGTTGCAAAAATAACAGAGCAGTTTGAAGAAAGGATACATCAACAAAAGCATGTGATAGGCAACGGTCAGTCTACTGCAATGATAGAGTCATCATCTCTCAAAGGATATGTGAACAATCAGATTGGAGTCTACTTTGCACTCTATCTTGTATTTGCGATGGGAATGCTTGGAACAGTCCTTGCAACCAACCTCATAGAATTTTACATCTTCTTTGAAGTAATGCTGATTCCTGGTTTCTTTTTGATTGCATTCTATGGTTATGGTGCAAGAAGAAGGATTGCACTCTTGTTCTTTTTCTGGACTCATGTTGGTGCAGTTGTTCTGCTCTTGGGATTTCTTGCAATAGGTCTAAGCATTGGAAGCTTTAACTTTGCAGACATTAAAGAAGAGGGAGTTCCTGCTGACATTCTTCCATTTGCTACTGTTGCAATAATTATAGGACTTGGAGTAAAGCTTGCAGCATTTATCTTTCATATCTGGTTGCCGTATGCACATGCAGAGGCTCCAACTCCAATAAGCGCACTATTGTCGCCTGCAATGATAGGAATTGGAGGATACGGAATTTTCAGATTGATAGTTACACTCTTGCCAGGACAGTACGAACACTTTGCACTTTTCTTGAACATATGGGGACTTGCTACAATGTTTTATGGTGGTGCAATGGCACTAATGCAAGATGACATCAAGAGATTATTTGCTTATTCTAGTATAAGCCAGATGGGATACATCCTTTTTGGAATAGGATCGTTTTCCGCACTTGGACTTTCTGGCGCGGAGATGATGTATGTATCACACGGACTTGGCAAGGGACTCCTTTTCATGATGGCAGGAGCCATCATACTTCAAGTTGGTACAAGGAGCATGACAAAACTTGGCGGACTTGCAGGAAAGATGCCAATCACTGCAGTCTGTGCAATGATTGGTGCACTTACTATCATGGGAATTCCACCAACAAGCGGGTTCATGGGAGAATGGACTTTGTTTTACGGTGCACTGCAAACTGCAGTGCAAGAAGGTTCTACAATAAGGATGGTTACCTTTGCTCTTGGATTGGTATCTACAGTTATTACAATGGCCTACATTTTGTGGATGATAAAAAGAGTATTTTTTGGAAAACTTCCAGAAAATCTCTCAAACACAAAAGAAGCGAGTTGGTACATCACTGCTCCAATGATGGTGCTTGCAGGATTTACTATGGTTGTTGGAATATATCCTGACATCTTCTTCAGTCAGATAATTCCTTTCATGAACAGAGTGATGGGGGTTTAGTTAATGGCAACTGAAATTTTTGGTTTTGAGCCAACTGGCCTGTATGTGTGGGCAATCTGGGTTCTGCCGTTTGTTGCAGCATTGATAGTTCCCGGTGTTGCCAAATTTTCACAACGTGGAACAGGCTATGTTGCTGTTGCATTTGCATTGATGAGTGCAATTTCTGCAGCAACACTTTTGCCAGCTGCACTTGAGGGTCACGAAATTCACGATCAGGTACCATGGATCTCATCAATTGGACTGAAAGCAGGAATTCTTGCTGATCCCCTTGCAGTCTTGATGGCAAACGTAGTTGGCTGGATATCATTTTTGATCATGGTTTACAGCACAGGATACATGAAAGGAGACAAGAACATTACAAGATTCTGGTTCTGGATGTTGTTCTTTGTTGGTTCGATGCAGCTAATTGTTCTTTCAGATAATTTTCTGCAGCTGTTCTTTGGATGGGAAGGAGTAGGACTTGCATCATATGCTTTGATAGGATTTTGGTATGCAGACAAAAAGAAAGACCACGTTGGAACGGAGGGACACTATGCACTTGGAGTATTGCAGTACTATTCTCCAACACATGCAGGAATAAAGGCATTCATCATGACAAAAGTTGGAGATATAATGATGCTTGCAGGAATGCTTTTGATCTTTGCATTTGCTGGAACATTTGGATTTAGAGAACTAGTAGAAAATACGGCCTGGGCTACTTCAATGAGCGCACAAGGTTTGCTAATTCCTGCAGCTGTTTTGCTTTTTGGTGGTGCGGTAGGAAAATCTGCGCAGTTTCCACTAAACGAATGGCTACTTGAGGCTATGACTGGTCCAACTGCAGTTTCTGCACTGATTCATGCAGCAACAATGGTAAAGGCTGGAGTCTTTTTAGTTGCAAGACTTGGACCGCTGTTCTTTGCTCTTGCGGCAGTTGGAATCAACATTGACCAATTCTTTGAGGTTGTTGCATGGGTTGGCGCAATCACAGCTCTCTTGCTTGCAACACAGGGAATGGTCTCCCCTGAGATCAAAAAAGTCCTTGCATATTCAACTGGCTCGCAGATTGGATACATGATGATGGCATTTGGAATAGCAGGACTGTCCGAGCAGTTTGTTGATGGATACACTGCTGGATTCTTCCATCTTATTTCACATGCAATGTTCAAGGCCTCGCTCTTTATGGCTGCGGGATCGTTGTTGCATGTTGTTGGATCACGCTTTATGACTGACATGGGAGGACTGCGAAGACACATGAGAAAGACATATGCGTTCATGTGGGCTGCTGGACTTGCACTAATGGGAGCGCCGTTTATCACAACTGGATTTTGGAGCAAGGACGCAATCTTTGCAGCTGTGTATGAATCAGGAAATACTTGGGCAATGCCGATATTTGCAATGGCACTAATCACTGCAATCATCACAGCATTTTACACTACACGAATGATTGGCATGGTCTTCTTTGGAAACAAGAGCAAGCATATTGAAAAAATGGAAAAGGAAGGACACCACATCCACGAGGCAAGTGCATCTATGTGGGTACCATATGGAATACTTGCAGTACTAACTATAGGAATTGGTGTAGTTGGTCTAACAGCTGAGGAGGGAATACGTGAACTCTTCACAGAATATCTTGATCACTCGTTTGGAATTAAAGCAGGGCATGAAGTATCTGTAGAATCAGAATCTGTACTTGGTGGATTCTTGTCTGGAGTAAATCCAGTTGCACTAATGGCATCACTAATAGCATTTGCAGTTGGATTTGGACTTGGATACATCTTCTATATAGGAAGATTTGTGGATCCAGTGAAATTTGTAAACTCTAATTTGTTCTTCTACGCAATACACAAGTTCTTCCTAAACAGGTGGTATCTCAACTCTATAATCTATTGGTGTTTTGTCACTGCGCCATTATATTTTGCAAGAGGAATCTGGAGATACTTTGAAAGCACAGTAATAGATGGAATGAACCCAGGACTGGAAAAGGCAGTAGCTTGGGGTGCCAAAGTAATCCAGGGAACGCAGACTGGAATATCGCAATCATATCTGTATGTATTTGGAGCTGGAGTACTTTTTGTCATGATGCTTTTGTTGATTTAGGAGAAAAACATGATAGACTTTACTTCCACTCCAATCATCTTAACTGTAATACTGGGAACAGTAGGAGTAATACTCCCTGTCATTAACGTCATAAGAAAAGAACAAGGCTCGTCTTCGTTTTATGGTGCCATAACATTTGGTACATTAATTGCAGCTCTTGGATTTGTTGGATACCAAATCCTCTCAGAAAATGTCATGCCAGCTGCAATCTTTTCAGAAAACGTTCTAGTCGATGACATGTTTGGCTCGTTTTTTGCAATAGCCATGCTAATTGTTGCTATCATAACAACTGCTGGTTCGTTTAACTACATGCGAGGCAAATCTCATCCAGCTGTATACTATTCTCTGATTCTTCTTGCAAGCATTGGAATGGTGCTTATTGCATACTCGACAGACTTGGTAATGCTTTTGGTTGCGTGGGAGCTGATGAGCATTCCAACCTATGTTCTTGCGGGATTTATGAAAAAGGATCCATCATCAAACGAGGCTGCACTCAAGTACTTTTTGTTTGGTGCCTTGTCATCTGCAATCATAATCTATGGCATCTCAATTGCATATGGTCTTACTGGTTCGACAAACATTGCTCAAGTAATCTCGGCATTCTCAAATATTTCACCAGATATGATGCCAGTTGCCCTTCTTGCTGTTGGCATGTTCATTGCAGGCTTTGGATTCAAGATGGGTCTTGTACCATTTCACATGTGGCTTCCAGATGCATATGAGGGTGCACCAACACCAATCTCTGCACTTTTAGCTGCTGGAACAAAGAAGGCAGGATTTGCTGCAGCCTTGCGTGTGATCGTGATGGGAACAGTAGCACTTAACATGGAGTGGACGTTTGCACTTGGAATAATTGCTGTAATGACAATGACTGTTGGAAACTTGGCCGCAATAATGCAAAAGAACCTCACAAGGATGCTTGCATATTCAAGCATTGGTCATGCAGGATACATTTTGATTGGTTTGAGCATTGCACCATTTTCACAAATAGGAATCCAGGCCTCTCTCTTTCACATACTAAACCATGCAGTAATGAAAGGAGCAGCTTTCATAGCAGCAGCTGGAATAATTTCAACTTTGGCAGTCTCGCATCTTGACAAGATACGCGGTCTTGGAAAGCGGATGCCAATCACATCACTTGGATTGGTGGTGTCGCTTCTTGCACTGGCGGGAGTTCCACCGCTAAACGGCTTTTGGAGTAAGCTGATGCTGTTTGGAGCTGCAATAGATGCAGGTCCTGTCATGTCATGGGCTCCGTACCTTGCGGTGGCCGGAGTTTTAAACAGCGCTCTCTCGCTTGCTTACTACGGTTGGATAATACGTAAGATGTACTTTGAGGAAGGAGAGTCTGACAAGAGAGTAAAGGAACCCAAGTCCATAATAGGCGTAATGATATTCTCAATAATATTCATGGTAGGAATCGGTGTCTATCCTGATCCAATAATCAGATTTGCAGAGTCCGCTATTCCAAATATTGCAGCGCTTTCCGTTACGCCTTAAACATTGTGAGGTCTAAGAGATTCTCAAGATGCGCCTTAGCCTGACTTTCCTTTATCTTTCTAAGACCTGATTTTGATTTTATAGAATAGTCCTTTAGCAAATAATCCATGTGGTTGAAGATATCACGAGGATCTGAACTCTTTTTTATTAATACATTGAATAACTTGTCTTCATTGTTCCAGTCCTGCAAGTCGTCATGAATCTGATATGCAATTCCCATATTCTTTCCATATTCTGCAAGTGCCATTATTTGATCCTCACTTCCGCCTCCAAGTATTGCACCAATCTTTGATGCGGCTTCAAAGGCCGTGGCTGTCTTGTACTCTATTACTTTGAGATAATCATCAAAGGTCACGTCCTCGCTTGACTCTAGTCTAGTCTCGATCATCTCTCCATCGCTCATCATCATAGCGGTAGAAGCAAGCTCTGCTGCAATTCTTGGATTGTCAAGTCTTGATGATGTGTTTAGAATTAAACCTAGCACAAAGTCTGCCGTTAAAATACTTGTGTTATATCCGTATTTGATGTGAAACGGATCCTTTCTTCTCCTTAGGGTTTCGTTGTCTATGATATCGTCATGTATTACTGATTGTGTGTGTAATAATTCAACTGCACAAGCTGCAGAATATGCATTTTCGTCACAGTTTCCAACACTCTCTGCAGACAACAACAGAATTAGTGGTCTTATTCTCTTTCCACCATCTAAAGCATATTCTAAAGGTTCAACAAACTCTGATGCAGAATAAAGCTCAAGCTCGCATTTTAGTGCTGTATTTATTTTATCAAGATACTGTTTGTACTCTTTTATTAGAGGATTTATCTCGAAATTTTTTCTATCCACAAATTTGCACTGTAAAGCTTACCACGCGTTATATTATTAATGCTTTTGTAGTGCTCCAGCCGGGATTTTCATCATATAGAATTTGAACCCGGGATCCCCGGCTTGAAAGGCCGATATGCTTGACCGGTCTACACCACTGGAGCCCGAACTGCATCCTGTTTTCTGTCCATAAAATCCTTTTGAAGTGATTCAAAAGATTTTTTTATTGGCGGGATTTTATAAATCGCATGAATACGCTTATCAAAAGAATTGATGAATTAATTGAGAAACAAAGTTTGCTAAAACATCAATTCTATGTGATGTGGACCGAAGGAAAGTTAACTCTTGATTCTCTTAGTGGCTACTCAAAAGAATATTTTCAGCTAGTCAAGGCGATTCCATCTTTTGTGGGTGTAGTGATGGAACACAGTCCATATGCTGCTAAAAGCGAGATTGCCTCAAACCAGAAAGAAGAAGCAGAGCACATCAAACCGTGGATGAAATTTGCCGGTGCACTAGGCGTCTCACAGACAGAACTGGAAGGATACTATGGCCTTGAAAAGACAAGGCAGGCAGTATCACACCTTGGAGGATTGATGAGTTCTTTTGAGGAAGGTGCAGCTGCCATGTATGCACTTGAGAAGGAGATCCCAAAGATCAGCCTTTCCAAAATAGAGGGGTTACAAAAATTCTATGGGATGACTAGTGATGACGCAATAGAATACTTTAGACTTCATACAGAGGCTGATATAAGACATGCCGCCGTCTGGAGAAGAATCCTTGAAAAAGTTCCACCTGAAAGAGAAGAGGAATTGTTCCAAATTGCAAGCAGATCTATTTCTGCACAAAACATGTTGCTTGACAGTTGCTACGAAGCTTACTGCTAAACTCTATAACATTTTATACTGCGTGCAAACCTGTTTTTCGTGGGGCCCATAACTCAGCTTGGTAGAGTAACCGGCTCATAACCGGTGAGCCAAGGGATCGAAGCCCTTTGGGCCCACTTCTTTTTAATTCAGGAAATAAAATTGTAGATAATGAAAAAATCAGTCATATTATCGATTATCTTGGGCTTGGCAATAATATCCGGGCTTGTCTTTTTACAGATCTCAAGTGCTTGCTACCCAAAAAAGATTGAGATTGAATTTGATCTAAAAGACTTTGAAGCAGGATCTTTGGAGTATACACAATGTTTGGATCTACAAGACAGAATTAAGATCTTTAACCAAAAGTGCGATCCAGACTTTGATAGGATCTTGTGTTGACTAATCCTTATATAGCAAATTCTTATCACAAATCTAGATGCCAAAGACGGATCTTATTGCAACACATAAGATGGGAGTTCCGTTATTGGCAGTTGCAATACTTTTAGCAATAACAGGTCTTGGACTGTTTGCAGTGGGATTTGATCAGGGACATCTTTTTAGTATGGTTTTAGGTCAGCAGGCCTTTGATGACCTTTATCTTCATGAGCTAACACATGACATGCGACATGCTGCTGGCTTTCCATGCCACTAGTTTTAAAATAAGCAACTGCTGATTTTTAGTGGGCTGCAATGAAGAATCAGAGTTATAACTGAACGGTGATGTGAAGGCATTTGTCTGAGCTGCCTATTACAGTTTTTTCACATGAGAGAAAAATGATTTGAGAATTTTGACACAACCAGTACCGCTGCAAAACGTTACAGAGTATATATAAAGCCCATATATAAAGAACCAAGACATGCCTCAAACAAAGCCAATCGTTAGTATAGAGAATGTTGTGGCTTCGGCATCTGTTGACCAAAGAATTGATCTCAACGTCATCACACAAACTTTTCCAGATGTAGAGTACCACCCTGATCAGTTTCCAGGATTGGTCTTCAGACTGAAATCACCAAAGACTGCAACACTGATTTTTAGTTCTGGCAAGATGGTTTGCACCGGAGCAAAATCCGAGGAACAGGCCATCAAGGCAGTAAGAAGCGTTGTGCAAAAGCTTCGAAAGGGCGGAATAAAAATAAAAAAAGACGCTGTCATCGTAATTCAAAACATAGTTGCATCTGCAAGCCTTGGAGGAAGGATCCATCTCGAACAGGCAGCTAGAAACTTACCAAGAAGTATGTATGAACCAGAACAATTTCCTGGTCTAATACACAGGATGCTTGATCCAAAAACAGTAATCTTACTTTTTGCGTCAGGAAAACTCGTATGTACTGGTGCAAAAAAAGAATCCGAGGTATACAGGGCAGTACACAACTTGCACACACTACTTGAAGAAAAAGAACTAATGATCTACGAGAGCTAACTCTGCAAGCCTTTTTTTGGCTTCAGATTAGACCTATTTGTTTTTTGACGCTCTCAAAAGTTTGGTCTGCAAGTAACTTTTCTTTATTTAGTATGGACGCAAGCGTGGTAATGTCAGTAACCTCATACAATTTGACATTTTCTTGCTGCAAACGCTCACGTGCACCCTCTAATCTGTTTATTATTGTAAAAGCATCTGTTACAACAGCTCCTCCATTTCTAAGCACTTTTATTGCATTTAGCAACGAAAGTCCAGTGGTAGCAACATCGTCTACAAGCAGGACTCTTGTTCCTTTTGCTATCTTACCTTCAATTACATTTTCAGTTCCATGCTCCTTTGGTTTTTGCCTTATGTATACAAGAGGCTTGATAATCTCAATGGCTAGGGCAGAGGCAATCACAAGTCCGGAGGTGGGTACAGAAGCAATGCAATCAAAATTGTCATAGCCTATCTTTTCTGATATCAAACTTTGAAGTGACTTTATCATCTTTCTGAACTGGTGTGGAAAACTTGGCACTATCCTCAGATCTATGTAGTAAGAACTTTCCTTTCCGCTTGAAAGTTTGAAACTTCCAAACTTTATTGCGTCATTTTGGTGTAAAAACGTTGCAAATTCTTTAACAAACTCCACAGCAAAATTAACTATGCTAGATTTATTTTAACTGTCCTATTCGTAGTCTTATGCCAGAAATTTGGCTCAGCTATGGACCAACAGATGTTGTGCTTGATATTAGAGCAGAAAACCTTGACAAAAAAATAGAGCCAGGCGGTACAGCTATAACAGATCCTGAAATTGTGTCCAAGCTAGAACAGTTAGACCTTAGCAAACCAACAGAGCTTGTTATCTTGAATTATTCAAAGGCAGTGCAAAAGGTGATCACGATTTTATTTGAAAGATGTAATCAAAAATCAATTCCAAAACCAAGACTTCTTGTGGACAAACCTAGCATGCATATGATGAAAAGTATTTTTGCAGATCAAAGTGTGACAATTTCTGAATTTGGTGACACACAACTTTCAAACTCTAATCTAGTATTTGTAGGAGAGATGGAGTTTGATGGTTTGTTTGGATTTAATACTATATCCACAAAACTTGTTAGAAAATTTGGAAAGGAACACATGATTGCGGCCTATGAAAAAAGAAAAGGGGATCTTCCTGCACCAGGTGAGGAGGTTGGGAATCTTGCAGTTGCTCAAAAATTTACTGATGCATTTGAGATATCTGCAATTGAGATTGTAGCAAACTCTGCTGGAGTGGTAAATCTGGCTGTTGATCATCCATCATCGACATCGTCCATATCTAGTTCTTTTGTTGCAATAGCCAAAACGGAAGTAGGAAAGCATCGTACTATGATAATTAGCACTGGAAAGGAAAGCAGTGGTGAGACACTTGGCAGGGCGCTTGCCTCGCTTTGGAACTGTACTGAGGCAATAAGAGAAGAAGGACTTGCAATTCTTTTAGCAGAGTGTAGAGGCGGAATTGGATCAGATGCTATACAACAATACATAGAGGGTAGGATGAGCTTGGACAGACTCAAAAAGCCGGCAAGGTATGTGGACGGAATGGAAGATCTTTTGTTTTTCACTGAGACTGCAAAGAAATTCCAGATAGGAATTGTATCAATCTTGCCAGAGTTTTATACAAAGGGAAAGCTTGGTATGCTGCCCTTTAGTGGAATAAAACACGCAATGGATTATATCTTAAAGAGTCAGGGTGCAAGACAGAAAGTTTCTGTTGTTGCAGACGGTTCGCATGTTCTACTAAGGTAGTATTGAAAAAGGCAGAGGTGCACAGAGAACTGCAAGACACATCACAGCTACAAACATTTTTTTTCGTTTGCTTGAAAGTGGTGAAACATCATCAAGCGGTCTTGCATCAGGGCTTCGCATGCTAAACATCAGAACAAAGAGTGCCATGATTGTATAGCCAAGACCTGCAAGCACTCCGATGCTTGCATATGTTGCGATTCTGTGCCACTTTCTTCCAAAAGTTGCACGAGCTATGTGTCCTCCATCAAGCTGCCATGCCGGAAGAAGATTCAAAAATGTAATAAGAAATCCAAGCCATGCCGCAAACAAGACAGGTGACATGATAACCTCAGTTCCAGGAACTGCCTTGCCAGCAATGACGAGTGTTAATGTCATGATTATGCTTTCACGTACTTCAACTAGTTCTGAGTGAGCAAAAAGATCTTGAGCTTGAGTATCTGGAATTAGCGGAGAAAGATATGCCCCATATGTAGATACAACAATTGCTACAATCAATCCTGCAATAGGGCCGGCAATTCCGATATCAAACAGTATGTCCCTGTTTATGGTAAGACTGCGCGACATGATAAGAGCACCAAACGTAGGTAAGCCAATAATTGGTATACCTGGGATAAAGTAGGGCCAGCTTGTCTTGATCTTGTGCCACCTTGCAGCTACCAAGTGACCAAGCTCATGGATTCCCAATATTCCGATCAAGGAAATTGTATAAAGAACGGCTATCTCAAGTGGATCACCTATCTGAACTATCAAATTTGCACCAACTGCTCTGTAGTAACCATCAATCATTACCATGGCTATGGTGGCTGCAAAAAGCAATCTTGGTATCCAAGCTCGCCCTGGCTTGGGCGGCCTAAACTTGGTTACCAAAAGAAATACCTTGCCATCCGCCTTTTCAAGTCTTGCCAGTAGATTTCTGGATTCTAGCTTTTGTGCAAGATGTACAAACTTTGGCTTGAATCCTTCCTCTCGTATCTCAAATTGAAGCAAGTCAGGATTTTGACTGATGCCATTTATGTGGAAGACAGAAGAGACTATAGATACTACTTCTTCCTGTGTGGGTTCGCTCAATAGTCATGACTTAATTTTTCTGTAAATTAATTGTTTTACTTGCTTAAAGTTAAATAATTGCCATTACCAGATCATTTTGAATTGCAAGTAGCGCTCAGAGAGATCGGAGACTGCATAATCAGAAGGTGTGATCTAAGTGACATCATTTCAGTTATGGAAATAAACATGAAAACACTTCCTGAACACTATTCTGATTATTTTTATGAAAGCTTGCTTGCAGAGCTACCAGAGTCATTTATTGTTGCAGAAATTGGAGGAAAACTTGTTGGATATATCATGTGCAAGATAGAGTACGGATTTTCAAATTTTAAGAAGCTCGGCTTTGTCAAAAAAGGACATGTTGTTTCTGTAGCTGTACTAGAAGAGCACAGAAAAAAAGGCATTGGAAGAGTTCTTGTAGAAGAAGCAATTGCTGGAATCAAATCAAAAAAAGCAGACGAGCTTTATCTTGAAGTCAGGTGTAGCAATAATGACGCAGTAAGGCTTTATGAAAAAATTGGATTTATCATAAAGCAGAGACTAAAAGCATACTATCGTGACGGCGAAGACGCTTACTTGATGGCAATCGAGTTCTCTTACTAGATTCAAATAAATAACTCTCAAAAAGACTAGCGCTATGACTAGACAACGCAGCTTGGGAATTACGATTTTCATTTTATGCATTGTCGGGTTTTTTGTCTATGCATATCTTTTGATGCTTTCTGAATGGAGTCCTATTGTAATGCAGCTTTCAATACTGATGGCAGTTGGAGGTATACTCGGAGTGATATCCTGGATTGGATACAACATGGCTACGTCAAAATCATCTTCGTCCTCGTCTGTAGTATCTGATGACAAAAAGTAGCTATTTTGATATCTTTGCATCTACAACCGCTTGATAAAATCTTGGTCCTACAGGTCTGACTATTTTAGAGCCAAAAACCTTCGATTTTACCTTCATTACTTGCAGAAAATGTTCCTTGGCAAGCTTGGCAACCTCACTTTTTTTATCCGCATGTACATGACAGTAATAATGAATTGTGCCATTTTTTTTACAAGCCTTTATGGCAGAATCTAAAAACTCATCAGATCTCTCAGGCAAAAGCATTAGGACTCTGTCACCTTTTTCTATAAATCTCTCGTCTATAATTTTTGCAGCATCCCCACTTATGGATTCAACCTTTCCTGCCAGCTTGTTTAGCTTTATGTTTTGCTCGCAAAGCTTTGCAGCATAAGGATTAATGTCGATGTTGTAAACTGTACACTTTTTTTTCTTTGCAGCTATGATAGAAAACATTCCCACCCCACCGAACATGTTGATAACTGTCTCACCATCAGAAATCAGATTTGCAATTCTGTCTCGTTCCGTGGAAAGTCTTGGAGAAAAAAATGCCTTTTGTACATCAACTCTAAACCTGCATCCATATTCTTTGTATTCTGCTTCAGTTGTATCTTCACCTGCAAGCAGCTCCAAATCACGTGTTCTGTAGTCTCCCGTCACCGGAGAGGATTGGTAGAAGACGGATTTTGCAGTCTTTACTTTTTGCAAGAGAATTTCTCCAATTGCTTTTTTCTTTGGTACAAGAGAATCAGGTATTCTAAGAATTATGATACTGCCAATTTGATCAAATGCTCCATACAGATCTTGAATCTCTTTTTCTGACAGTATTCCTGCAACTGCTTCTTTTAGCATCCGTGTCAATTTCTGTAGTAAAAGTGACCTGACTGTTTTTGTTCTCTGTCAAGCCTGCTATCGGTCTTGTTTACTCTTGGTCTTAGGCTTGTCTCATCTCGTCTGTATGTGATATCAAGAGATTTCAAAAATCTGTTCATGCCCTCAGCTTTTGATAAGGAAGATGTGGCACGGCCTTCCTTTCCAGGAGTTCCCTCAAAAATTACTAGTGAATCAGAGATCAAATCCATAAGTTGTATGTCGTGATCTATTATGATTGCAGATTTACCGTAAGAACGGACAAATCTTTGAATCAACTTTGCAACTGCAATTCTGTCTTCTACATCTAAAAATGCTGATGGTTCATCTAGTGCGTATAGGTCTACTTTTTGCAAAAGACATGCAACAACAGCAACCTTTTGCAGTTCTCCTCCAGACAAATTCTTGACTGATTTGTTGTAGAGTTTTTTTATCTTCAATGGATTTATGACCTGATCTTCTTCTGGAGTACCTTCTATTCCTCCGCCATTGGCCTTTTCTAAAACCGAAATCACTTCTACATCATAATCATTTGTCAGATACTGCGGCTTGTATGCTATCTTGACTTTGGTTTCAAGCTTGCCAGAATCTGGCTTTTCAACACCTGCAATCATCTTCATCATAGTTGTCTTTCCTAATGCATTTGCACCAACAATTCCAAGCACTTCATTTTTTCTTACTTTGCCAGCATCGATTGAGACAGAAAAGGCAGGGTATCTTTTTTGTAAGGCAGGATATTCTATGACATTTTCTGTCATCACAAACTCATCTGCAGAGGTTGATGCATCAAATTTAAACGCAGTATCTCTGAATCTTACGTTTTCATTTGGTAGATAGCCATCCAAAAAGACATTGATTCCAACTTTTGTAGACAGAACTCCTGCAACAATGCCATATGCAGCGGGTTCGCCATACACTACCTCAATAAAATCGCTGAGATAGTCTAAGACTGTTAAGTCATGTTCAACTACAATTACACTTTTTTCTAGTTTGGCAAGGCCCTGAATTACCCTTGCTACGCCTATTCGCTGAAATACATCATTATACGAGGAAGGTTCGTCAAAAAAATAAAAGTCCGAGTCTTTTGATGCAGCAACTGCAACAGCAAGTCTTTGCAGCTCACCACCACTGAGTTCGTTAAGCTTGTTCTCCATCGAATTTTGTAGTCCTAGTTCTCTTACAAGTTCTGGCATGACATTTCGCTCGTCATACTTTTCTAAAAGCTCCTTTGCAGTTCCATCAAAGACCTTTGTTAGGTTGTATACTTGTTGTGGTTTTATTGAAACCCTAAGCTGCCCATTTGCAATTTTTTCAAAATGTGATTTTAATTCGGTCCCTTGGAAATTCTTTAAGATGTCACTCCATTCTGGTGGTGATGCGTAGTTTCCAAGATTTGGTTTTAGGTTTCCAGACAAAATACTAATGATTGTAGTTTTTCCCATTCCATTTCTGCCAAGCAGTCCCATCACATGACCTTTTTTTGGTGTAGGAATCTTGTATAGTCTAAAGGAGTTTATTCCATACTGGTGAATCTTTTCTGTACTAAGCTCCTGCGCTAGATTTACTATCGTTATTGCTTCAAAGGGACATACCTTTACACAGATGCCACAACCGTTGCATAGATTCTCATCAATTTGCGCTTTTTTGATCTCTTCATTTAGTACTATGCAGTCTGCACCGGACTTGTTTACTGGACAGTACTTGATGCACTCAAGACCACACTTTTTTGGTTGGCAGAGCTCCTTATCCAGTACTGCAACTCGATGAGTCATAAGGTTACAACTTGATTCTTTAATTTATACCTCTGATTCAAGGAAGCTTAATACAGAAGGTTGGAGAAATAGATCACAAGCCGGCCATAGCGTTGGGGTCCGACCCGGTCCCATACCGAACCCGGAAGTCAAACCCAATGTCGCTACTGTGTTACTAAGGTGCGAGAGCCCTTGGGAAGCAGTAGTGCTGGCACCTTTTAAATCAGAGCCACACTGTTTGGTGTAGCTTTCCATATTGCCTCAATAGTAATGCCTCTGTCCACTCCGCGTTTTATGGCATCATCTGGAAAGTATTCCATGTATTCTGATACGAGTTGGCGTATTCTCTGATCTATTTCTTCTACTTTTGCAGCATCAGTAAAAAGATACGGTATTTCATTGCATGCAACAAGATATCCCTCTTGGTTTGGTGTGATTGAAAATGAAAGTTTGGACAGTCTAAGATTTTTTTGCAATGTACTCTATATTACAACAAAACCTAAAAAGATGACGATGTATTACATCACATATGAACAACTGTGCTGTGTGTGGAGAGAAATTCTCTGATGATACCAGATTTTTAAATCACATGATGGAAAAGCACGGCTTTAGGAATCCAAACAACTCTACCCCTGACAGAAACAGCAGGGGCTATTAACTATTGAAACGAACTACCTGCGATAGACTTAGTTAACCCAATAAATTAAACAGATTTTCATGAAGCCAGTCTTGCCAACAAACTACGATATCGTATTTGAGCCAGATTTCAAGAAATTCATCTTTTTAGGCAACGAAAAGATATCGCTTGAAGCAGCCAAGCCTACAAACACGTTTGTTCTTAACGCAGCTGAAATTAAGATAAAAGAATGTCATGTGGTTTCGAACGGAAGAACACTCAAAGCCACAGTAAAGCTAGACGAAAAAAAAGAAGAGCTGACAGTCAAGATATCAAAAAAAGTCAAAGGCAAGGCTCTTCTTTTCATAGATTTTGTAGGAATTCTAAATGACAAGCTTGTAGGATTTTACAGAAGCGAGTACAAGGACAAGCAAGGCAAAAAGAAATTATTGGCAACCACTCAGTTTGAGGCTGCTGACGCAAGACGCGCGTTCCCTTGCTGGGATGAGCCTGAAGCCAAGGCAACCTTTGATGTCTCAGTAATTACGGAAAACAACCTTACTGCCATATCAAACATGCCAGTCATATCAAAGAAAAAGATTAGCAAAAAAATACTCTTCAAGTTTGGCCGTACTCCTGTCATGTCAACTTATTTGCTATATCTAGGAGTAGGAGAGTTTGAATTCTTACAGGGCAAGCTTGGAAAAACACTGATTAGGATTGTTACAACCAAAGGCAAGAAAACTCTAGGCAAACTATCACTGCAATTTACAAAGCAATTTCTAAAGTGGTATGAGAATTACTTCAAAATCCCATATCCGCTTCCCAAGCTAGACATGATTGCAGTTCCAGACTTTGCGTCAGGAGCCATGGAAAACTGGGGCGCAATAACATTTAGGGAACCAATCTTGTTGTATGATCCAAAGACATCATCAACTGAAACAAAGCAGCACATTGCGGAGGTAATCTCACACGAGATTGCACATCAGTGGTTTGGCAATCTTGTAACAATGAAGTGGTGGAACGATCTATGGCTAAACGAGAGCTTTGCAACTTTTATGGCCACAAAAGCAGTACACAGCTATTATCCGGAGTGGGATTTGTGGGACCAATTTCTAAAAGCAAGCACTAGTGCAGCCATGAGCCTTGACGCACTAAAGACATCACATCCAATTGATGTCAAGGTAAACAACCCAGCTGAAGTCAGACAGATTTTTGATGAGATCAGCTACAGCAAGGGAGGATCTGTACTTAGAATGCTTGAAGACTTTTTGGGAGAAGAGAATTTCCGTAAAGGACTCAAAAACTATCTTATCAAGCACAAGTATGGCAACGCCACAACTGAAGACCTCTGGGACTCACTAGAACATGTCTCAAAAAAGCCAGTGAGAAAGATGATGAATACTTGGGTAAGACAGGTGGGTTATCCTCTGGTTGAAGCGAGTCTTAGTGATTCTAAGATATCCGTTACACAAAGGAGGTATCTGGCTGAAAACGATGGCAAATATTACAAAGGAACTTGGATAATACCAATTTCTGTACAGACACAAGACAAGCTTGTCTCCAAGCTGATGACAAAACAAGCTGATACTATCTCATTGGATGATACAACTGATTGGTTCAAGATAAACTCAGGTCAGAAAGGCCTCTACAGGGTAAAGTATAATGATGATGCACTAGCAAGACTCACAGAACTTGTAGAAGAAAAAACACTGAACAACGTTGATCGTTGGGGCATACAACATGACCTTTTTGCCTTATGCATTTCAGGTCAAATTGCGCTAAAGAGATTTCTTGATTTTGCAAGGTCATATTTTGACGACGATGATTATCTTGTCTCTGCTGATTTAGCTGGAAGCCTTGACTTTCTTTATTTGATAACATCAGGAGAAAGCTTCTGGGATGAGATAAAAGAATACAACAAGGAATTTTTCAGAAGGCTCTTTGACAGGCTTGGCTGGGAACCACAAGAGGGAGAAAAGCATACCACCGCACTGCTTAGAAGTCTGGTAATAGGATCACTTGGCAGACTAGATGATGAAGAAATAATTGAAGAAGCAAAGCGACGATTCAATGAATTTTTGAAAAAGCCTGATTCACTCAGGCCTGATCTACGTGGTACAGTATATTCCCTTGTAGCTTGGAGTGGAAATAAAAAAACATATGATCTGCTTACAAAGCTTTACAGAAAAGCCCCGATGCAAGAAGAGAAGATTAGATTCCTTGGCGCCTTATCTAGTTTCAAAGACGAGAAATTACTTGCAAGATCACTCAAGTTTGCACTCTCAAAGGAAGTGCGCTCACAGAACTTGCATATGTCAATTATGAGGGTGGCAGGTAATCCATATGGTAGAAAACTTGTATGGCCATGGGTAAAAAATAACTGGAGACAAATAATCAAAAAGTTTGGAACAGCTAGTCCTCTCATAAACAGAGTGATAGGCAGTTTATCTGTAGTCTATGACCGCAAAAAAGAACCAGAGATAAAGCGCTTCTTTAAACAAAATCCTACTCCTGGAACTGAGATGAAGCTTGCCCAGACGCTTGAGAGAATCAGGATCTATTCAAAATTTCTGGAAAGAACAAGAAAAGAATTTTCATAAACATAACGTATTGTTAAAACAAGACTGATCATGCTCACGGCATAACAAATGCTAAAAATTGGTATTGATTTGGCTTCAGGTAAAATCTTGGAAAAGGATATTAGAAGATGGGCACATGAAAACATTAGATAACGATCATGCAAAAATCTATACGAGAAAAAGAGAAGACTAAAGTCGAGGACGTAGCAGAAGAATTGCTAAAAGAAAGAAAAGAATTGTACAAAAAACTAGCAAAAAAATGAAAATTAAAACAAGATTACAATCTAATTTAGCTTGATTTTTTCGCTGTTTGAAAAGAGACTTTTTGTTCTAAGAAATACAGCTTTTGGTGTTTTGCATGATGCATCACATGATGCTTGTATGTCATACTGAATAGATGGTCTGGTTTTAGAGCCTAGTATGGCTGATATTAAAGGAAGGAGTGCTGCCCTTCCGCCATATGCAGTCTTGCCATCAATAAACCAGAACATCCTAGTTGAATCATAATTATCAGAAAAGATCTCGGCTTTTAGCTTCATACCAAAATCTGTGTAATGACCAACAATCAATATTTTATTTTTTGCAAACAAGCTAACAATCTTTGCAAACTTGGAACAAAGATAGCACTTGTCGTCATATATCATAATAGGCACAACACTCTGCAGGTCCATGCATTTTGATATAGTCTGTCAAATTAAAATTTTCTGAAATAACTTTTTATTTACTCCACATGGCTACAAATCATGAATATGCGTTTGAATATTCTCAAATTTCAGATTTTGGAAAAGACATGGGCCTGAATTATTATCATATATTCAAAAAAGTTAGAGAGGCACGCAAGCTTGTCATAAAAGGAACTACAACTGCAGGCTCTGGTCATCCAGGTGGCTCATTTTCCATGGCAGAAATTATGGGCTGTATCTTGTTCAAGTTCCTAAGATATGACCCAAAGAATCCTCTCTGGGAAGACCGCGATAGACTGGTTTTATCAAAGGGACATGCGTCTCCTGGACTTTTTTCAAACCTTGCAGTTGCTGGATACTTTGACAAATCAGAAATTGAGACTCTGAGAAAATTTGAGAGCAGACTGCAAGGCCATCCTGATTACAAGTGTCCAGGTGTGGAGTTTTGTGGAGGCTCGCTTGGGATAGGACTCTCATTTTCTATAGGAATGGCTCTTGCTGCAAGAATTGATGCAAAGACACACCGAATCTATACCATAATAGGCGATGGGGAATCAGATGAGGGCCAAGTCTGGGAAGCAGCAATGGCTGCATCAAAATACAAACTTGATAACCTTACAGTATTTCTTGATCGAAATTTCATCCAGCAAGACGATTATACCGAAAGAGTGATGCCGCTTGATGAAGAGCTTACAAGTGATGATATAGCAGAAATGTGGAAGGATGCTTCAAGATGGAAGACAGGCGATAAATGGAGATCCTTTGGATGGAATGTTTTAGAAATTGACGGTCATAGAATTGAGCAGATAATTAAAGCAATCAGGTCAGCTCAGCAGACAAAGGGAACTCCTTCAATAATTGTATCTAGAACAGTCAAGGGAAAATCTGTAGAGCATATGGAAGACAACCCCAAGTGGCACGGCGTTGCACCAAACCCAAAGATTGCTCCAATAATTGATCTTGAGCTTGACTGCCAGTTCCTTATCGCACCCTCTATAATTGCAGGAGACATGGCAAACCTGGAAAACGAGATAAAAAGAGCAGCTCATGGCAGGGCTGACTTTATTCATCTGGATGTAATGGACGGCCTGTTTGTTCCAAACAAGACATTTGATCATACAAAGATAAAGGAGCTAAGACCAGTCACACAGATTCCATTTGACGCACATCTTATGATAAGCGAGCCTGTAAAACATGTTCGAGATTACATCGAAGCTGGCAGCGATATCATAACAGTACATGCCGAAGTATGCGATGAATCAAGCTTTGGCGAGATTCATGATTTTTTACGATCAAATGAGGTCAG
>JBOGRG010000095.1:0-1514 GCA_050749365.1 Nitrosopumilaceae archaeon | reverse complement strand
GATTTCTTTTTCATGTCCAAAAGTATCTTTCCATAAGGATCAACTACTAGACTTCTGCCACAGTATATGTTTCCAACCTGATCTGGTGCTATAACATAACAACCATTCTCAATTGCACGCGTTTTGTTAAGTGCTATCCAATGTTCCTCTTTCATCTCTCCCCTTACCCAAGCTGATGGTACAACAAGAAATTCTGTTCCTTCAGATGCAAGAATTCGTGACATCTCAGGAAACCTCAAATCATAACAGATCATCATTCCCACAATTCCTACGGATGTCTTAATTGGTTTTGTAATCGTAGAACCTGGGTACAGTTTTTTAGATTCCTTTGTACCAAGTGCATCGTAAAGATGGATCTTTCTGTATTTTGATACGATTTTACCGTTTTTATTTACTAGAAAAGAAGTATCATAAACTCGATTTGCTTTCGGGCTTTTTTCATAAAATGTTCCTACAACTTGAATTGAATTTTGTCTTGCACATTTTGATATTGTAGAAACAAATTTGCCGTTTGGTGTTTCAGCTAGGCTTGCAAGATCTTTTGCAGATTGTGAAAAAGGGGTATAGCACATCATGAATTCTGGAAAGGCACAAAGTTTTGCTCCTCTTTGTGCTGCTTTGTTAATGTAATCAAGAATTTTTTCCAAGTTTTTGTGTTTGTCAGTGTCAGCTTTGAATTGCACAAGTGCGATCTTCGTCATGTGTTTTGTAAACTTGGTTAAAATAAAAATGTAGTTTAAAGGGGATTTCCAGCTATGTACCAGTTTTCTTTTGGGTTTTCTTCAAAAACTACAATTACATGATTCTCTTTAGTCTTGAGAATCTCTACTGCAGATTTTGTTATGGCTTTTGCAAAATCCTCTTTTTGTTTTTCTGTTCTGCCAGGATACATTGATACTGTTATCAGTGGCATATGTCTTCGTTATTGATACTGAATTTATTTCTTGAGTGAGGTAATTTATGTAACAAATTTACTTGTATCCTTTCCAGCCGTATCTGGTTCCATATGTGAACTCGGCCCTGTGCGTTTTTTTGTAAATGTAGCCTGTTAAAAGACCTATCACAAAACCACCTATATGCGCCAGAAATGCAACTCCAGAGCCAGACGATCCAACTAGTGCAGGTAAAACATTTTGAAATATGAACCAGAATGGGAGATACCATTTTGCAGATATGTGTAACATTCTCATGAAAAATCCAAAGAACATCATAGTCATTATTTTTGCATGTGGGTATAACACAAGATATGCCCCAAGCACACCAGAGATTGCTCCTGATGCTCCTATTGCAGGAATTTGGCTTGATGGATCTGACATTATGTGTGCAAAGCCAGCTACTATTCCCCAGAAGAGATATAGAGCAAGATATTTTCCTCGCCCAAATCTATATTCAATATTGTCTCCAAAAATGTACAAAAATAGCATATTTCCTCCAATGTGCATTATGCCAGCGTGTAGAAACATTGATGTAAAAAGCGGTGCTATAACTCCATAATCTCTGTCAATCAAACCTTC
>JBOGRG010000094.1:0-2315 GCA_050749365.1 Nitrosopumilaceae archaeon | reverse complement strand
TTTCTTGACATGTCTTTGGAGTTTGCAGAGTATGTTCGTGTAATTACGCCAAAAATGGATGCTGTCATAAATGATCTTCATGATAATGGCATAGGTGTGGCGTAGCCATGTTTGGAGAAACTGTATTCACACTTGTTCCAAAATCAAAAGAAGATCAAGTGATGAAAATTTTGAAAAAATATGATGGTATTGTCATTCAATCAAAGATTGACAAAAGCGGAGCAAGAGTATCCTAGTGTTAATTCCAAAAGCGCATCCTAGGGCGTCATCCCTGTATGTCAGAGAAAAGGTTGTCCAAGGTTACAAATCCGGTCTTGTAGTAGAAGAAGGGCTGATGGCACATGGTAGAGGAGAGGCATTTGACTATTTGATAGGTGAAAAGACCTCAAAAAATGCTATTAAAGCCGTAAAAGCTGCCTCAAAGGCCCTTATTTTGGCAAAATCTCCCGTAATTTCGGTAAATGGTAATTTTGCAGCTCTGTGTCCAAGAGAGATTGTTCAGCTGGCAAAAATCGTGAATGCAAAAATTGAGATCAACCTATTTTATGCAAATGAAAAAAGAAAAAAAGCCATTGCAAGGATCTTGAAAAAAAATGGCGCAAAAGAAATCTTAGGACTTGATTCTAGGTTTTCAAGAAAGATTCCAAGACTGGACAGTGCAAGAAGAGTTGTAGATCAAAATGGAATATTTTCTGCAGACGTAGTTCTTGTACCTATTGAAGATGGCGATAGAACAATAGCACTAAAGAGATTTGGAAAAAAAGTGATTACTTTTGATCTCAATCCGCTTTCACGTACTGCACAAACAGCTGATATCACAATTGTAGACAATGTCATAAGAGGAATGAAAATCTTAATTGAGATTTCTAAAAAACTAACTAAGAAAAAAAATCGTAGACAAGAGTATCATTTTGATAACAAGAAAAATTTAGAAGAAGTAATACTTACGATTAAAAAAAATCTTAGGAGGATGGCGTATGCCTAAATCTGTAAAAGATATAATATCAAAGAAAAACTCTACAAAGATTTCTGTCATTACGTCATATGATTACACCACTGCCTTGCTTTGCGACAAAGCTGGAGTTGACATTTTGCTTGTAGGTGATAGTGCTGGGATGGTTATGCTGGGATATCAAAATACAATTCCAGTCACTATGGAACAGATGTACTTGTTTACAGAAGCTGTTAGTAGGGGAAGACAGAATGCCATGGTTGTAGCAGACATGCCATTCATGTCATATCAGGCAAGCAAAGCTCATGCAATAGAAAATGCTGGCAGGCTGATAAAGGCAGGTGCAGATGCAGTCAAGCTGGAAGGGGGTCGTGAGGTATGCGATACTGTGAGAGCAATAGTGGAAGTTGGCATCCCAGTCATGGGCCATATTGGATTACAGCCACAAACTACCGTATTGCAGGAAGGCTACAAGGTACAGGGTAAGACAAAGGATTCCGCGATAAAATTAATCGAGGGTGCAAAAGCACTCGAAGAGGCTGGAGCCTTTAGTATTGCTTTGGAAATGGTTACACAAGAGGTTGCAAAGATCATCACCAATTCAATTAGTATCCCGACAATAGGGATTGGTTCTGGGCAAGATTGTGATGGGCAGGTACTTGTAATTCATGACATACTTGGTCTGTATGATAAGATAAAACCAAAGTTTGTCAAAAGATATCTTGAACTTTCACAGCAAATTGTAAACGCGGTTATGGCATACAAAAATGATGTAATATCAGGCAGGTTTCCTGCAAAAGAACACTCCTTTTCCATGGAAAAGTCTGAGCTTGAAAGGTTGAAAAAGGAAATTGCGTGACCATCCATCACTTGATATTGTAAGCTCGCACGGTACTGAGCTTGCTGGGAAAAAAATTGTTTTGTGTGTAACTGGCAGTGTTGCCGCATACAAGGCAATTGAGTTAGCTAGATTGTTTATGCGTCATGGTGCTAATGTTACATGTGTTGCAAGCAAGGCTGCAACAGATCTTATCAAGCCAAGCTACTTCAAGTGGGCAACAGGAAACGAGGTAATAACAAAACTTACTGGCGATCTTGAACATATTAAAATTGCAGATTATAAGAAATCTGATCTGATTGTGGTCTATCCCTGTACTGCAAATACGCTTGGGAAACTGGCAAATGGAATAGATGACACACCAATCTCTACTGTTTTGAGTGTGGGATTTGGCTCCAAGATACCGATTGTTATGGCTTTAGCTATGCATGAGGCAATGTATGATAATGCTGCAGTAAGAAAGAACATGGATTTTCTAAAGGGCAAGGTAGATTTTGTTTCTCCTCAGATGATAGAAGGAAAGGC
>JBOGRG010000093.1:0-1491 GCA_050749365.1 Nitrosopumilaceae archaeon | reverse complement strand
GTCTTAATCTTTCTCTTGCCACTAGTAATGGGGTTGTTTATTGCTTCAAGAAGAGGCATGATGCAGGCAGATTCTATCATGGTCTTGATATTGGGCATGCTTTTGTCAGCACCTTTCCTACAAGGCTTTACAGATTTCACAAACCAGCCATACAGGTTTGTTCCACTTATAGTGTTCTTTGCAATGGGTGTTGGTACGATACTTTCAAAAAAGACTAGCGAGCAGGTCTAATTACAGTCCATATTGAGGTAACGGTATCACCTGATGCAATTGGATATCCATCGTGATCAGAGACAGCTAGTAGAACTGGTATATCATTTTCCATTGTTCCAAGCACAGTCTTTGATATCACATCTGACTCTTCGACCTGTTTTTCTACATCGACTTGGATTAGCTCAAAGTCTTGTTTTCCACTTGCTATGATTGATATGATAGGTTTTGAGTCAAGAAATTTGTCTAGCTTTTCAGGCTGTATTATGGCTATCTTGTTTGCTTCAAGGTATGCAACTAGCTGGCCGTCAGAATTGCGAACCTGTGTCTGCACGAATATGAAAAAAGTGGTATTAACAGACTCTGAAGATTGTGCATAAGTATCAAGCACAGCAGGTACAAGTAGAACAAAAATGACTGCGATTATAGTTTTCATCAATTCATCTACTAAGGAGAGTCTTGTATAGTTTTACTGCATCATCTTCATCTTTTGGGCCGACAATTACTGCCGAGCCACTTTTAAGAAAGCTAGCAAAGATATCATTTGATGAAATACTAATACCCATCTCGCCCTGATTATTCACTTTAAAGCCATTTGTTGCTGCAGCACTAGTCATCTTTTTGATATCAAGTTCAATCTTTTGGGTTGGGGTTACAGAGAAGGTGCGCTTGCCCCTGTTTCGTCCGCATAGCTCCTCTATTATCAATTCCTTTTTTGGAGATTCTTCCAGCTTACCAGAACCACAGACAGGACACTCTTCTACCTTTGTAAAGGCACTAGAATTAAACTCCAAATTATCAAGATCCACATGCAAAAGCTTGTTTGCCAAAGTTGGCTTTTTCCCAATAACAATTTTTACTGCCTCTGCCACCTCTATTCCGCCTATTATAGAAAGAATAGAAGGGTGTACTCCTTCCGTGCTGCAGGTAGGCATTGAATCCTCATCTAGTGCAGGAAATATACAATGATAGCATGCTGTCTTGTTTGGTAGAATAGTAAAGACCTGGCCTGACACACCAACGGCAGCACCTGTAACAAATGGAATGTTTTTTCTCACACACGCCTTGTTTAGAGAATACCTTGCATTAACACTGTCAAGTGCATCTATAACAACATCGCACCCATCCACCACATCCAAAGCAGTATAGTCATTTACAGATATGCCAAGTGCCTCTATCTGTACATCATGGTTCAGTTTTTGCAATTTCGCTGCAGCAACTTCTACTTTTACCTTGCCAATATCTGACTCGTCAAACATTGTCTGCCTGTGCAGATTTGAT
>JBOGRG010000092.1:0-15075 GCA_050749365.1 Nitrosopumilaceae archaeon | reverse complement strand
GGAAACCCATTTAGAGAATTTATGAAAAGACCATCATCCTCTATAATGACAGGTCTTGAACATTTGGAAAAGGCATCGAGTACTTTGTGTAATGCCACTTCTTCTAGCTTATCTGCCTGTATTTCCTGCAGCTTACATCTGAAAAATTTTAGATTAATGCCGAATTTCGACAAAATATTGCTAGCTTCTTCATACTTGTCTTTGTTTGAAGAGGCAAATAAAATCCTAGACAACGTTTGCGTATCTCCCCCGTCCTTCTATAACTGAAACCTGAGTGAGCACTCGATTCTGCCTTGAAGTTCCTACAATCTTTTTGTATCCTTTTAGAAATCTAATCCATGATTTTCCCATGATCCCAGCATGTGCACTATTTAGTATTTCTTTAAAAACTCTCAGATCTATTGCATGATCTTCTACACGCTCTGTTCTCTGGGCAAGCCCGAAATCAATTACAAACACATTGTCATGTACTACAATAAAGTTTGATGTGGTAAGATCTCCGTGCATAACTCCGTTTTTATGTAACATGCCTACAATTTTACCAATATCTTCACATGTTTCAATCACTATGCGGTTTTCTAGATCCCGTACGAGGCTTCCTTCTATGTATTGCATGTATATTTTACACATTTTCGTGTCAACATAATATACCAGAGGAGCACAAACTCCAAATGATTTCACATCAGATATTATACTTGACTCACGTATAGTTCTCTGTTCTCTTATTCTTCTATCAAGTGCTGGATTTCGATAATCTTTTCTTTCTCTGATTTTTAGAATAGATTTTTTTCCATTCCATGAAGTAAGATAAATGTCGGCCTCAGCTCCCTTATTTAACAATTTCATTAGAGTTATAACTTGCAGGTAGAGATTAAAACCTAATTATGGAGGAGTCTGAAAAAAAGATCATCCAAGAAGATTGCTCTGAGGATTCTCTTGGTTCAGGAATTCTCACATTAACAAACATGCGAATTGCTTTTGATAAAACAAAGGGCAGGATAGCAGATTTTTCAAAGAAGTTTGGGGAGACTGTGATTGATGTGCCACTAAATCAAATTGTGGAAGTCGGAAAAGAAGGGTGGCTTGTGAAAAAAATCTGGATCAAAGTCAAGACCTCAGATGGTGAGAAGACCTACAAGTTTGGAGTATATAATACAGGCAAATGGCTTGAAACTTTACAGCAAACAATCTCACACACCAAGAGTTAGTAAGGCACTTCGACGGTGTCTAGCCTCCATGACTGCTTCACAAATGTTTCTTCTAGTGAGACGCCTACCTTAAAAGAAGATTCTAGTAGTCCAGCCCATGAGATCTGAGAACCACAGTCACCAGCATATTCTTTTGGTGATACAAAAAACTTACAATTTTGTCTTTTACACACACTTGTAAGAATTTCTGAAAGTCGTTTATTTGCAGCAACTCCTCCTACGATGAGAAGCTCTTGTTTCCTAGTAAATGATAATGCACGCTCTGTAGCTTCTCCAACCATTGCAAAGGCAGTCTCTTGTAGTGAAAAGCATGCGTCCTCAAGATTCCTTGAAATTTCACGTTTTGTTGCAGAAAGCAAGCCTGAAAATGATACGTCATTTCCTTTTACAACATACGGAAGTGGGACGTAATTATTCGATTTTGATGCAAGCTCTTCAATTTTTTCTCCACATGGTGATGCAAATCCAGCAGATCTACCAAGCTGATCAATTAGCTGGCCAAGTGTAATGTCCAATGTCTCTCCAAAAACTCTCCACTTTTTTGATAAAAATGCTAAGATCATTGTGTGACCTCCAGAAACAAGCAATACTAAAGGATCTTTTGCACCAGTCAGCATCTTTCCAAGTTCAATGTGACCTATTGCGTGGTTTACTGGATAGATTGGAATTTTATAATAGGATGCAAGGGATCTTGCAACAACAGCTCCTATTCTCAAGCAAGGTCCTAGTCCTGGACCAGCTGCATATGATATAATGTCAAGATCAGTTACTTTGATACCTGCCTTTTGTAGACATTCTGAAAGTACTGCTGATGAATTTTCAGCATGATGTCGCGAAGCTTCCCTAGGATGAATTCCTTCGCCATCAGGAGGATGGTAGGTCATTCTAACGTCCGAAAGAATCTTACCTTCCTTGCCAGTTTTTTCCACGATAGCACATGAGAAGGTATGTGCTGTGCTTTCAATTCCAAGACCTAACATTTTATCCTCTACTCAAAGTCGATACTATTTTGACAACGTCCCCATTTTTTAATTGATGTTGAGCCCCTATCCTCTGTTTTGTCTTTACGTCTATTGCGTGTAAAAATCCTTTTGCCAAGTCAACATGTACTGTAGCAGCAAGGTCTTTTGCGGTGGAATCTGGTGGCAAAAGTCGTGCATCAGGTAAGATCTCTCCTTCTTTATTTGAGAGTCTTGTCTCATCTTCTACTGGATATACTACAATTAATTTGAGTAGATCAAAACATGCAGAGTTCAGAGTCTGCTGAACTCCAGTGGTTTTAATTTTTGAGAGAACTGTGTTTACAAGATCTAGTGCCTTTTGTTGCTGAGGATTTAGGTTAATACCGTCTTTGATTTTAAAATTTTTGTCACCTGGAAAATAATCAATTAAACCACTCTTTGATGCTTTTTTTAAAAGTAACTCAGTTTCTGCACTGCATGCTATCACAAGTCTTTTTTCTTTTAGCTTTTCCATTATGCTCAAATCATGATAGATATCGGCCTTGTTTGCCGCAATGATTATTGGTTTTGTTTTTTTTCTAAGTTCTTTTATAAATAAAAATAGATCAGAATCACTCCAGTCTGCTAGTTTTTTTGTGTTTAGATTTAGATGTTGAATTGCAATCTCCACGTCATACTCTTTTATACCGAGTCCACTGAATCGTTGTGCAATTCCCTGAACTAGTTTTGCACCTTTACTTTCCATTTCCCTTGTTAACTTTTGCCATTCACGTTGTAAGATTTGTTTCATCCACCGATCAAATTCTTCTTCAACAAACTCTACATCTTCTAGTGGGTTGTGAGTTCCTGCAGGAACAGCACGGCCTTGAATATCTGTGGAACCAGAAATATCCACCACATGGATTAATACATCAGCTTGTCTTGCGTCGTCCAAAAATTTGTTACCAAGGCCTTTACCTTCATGTGCTCCAGGAACAAGTCCTGCTACATCAATTAACTTTACTGGAATGAATCTTGTTCCCATAACGCATAGATGATGCTTGTGTTCTATTCCAAAGTGCTTGCATGCACAGTCTGTCTTTACGTATGCTATACCAACATTGGGTTCTATAGTAGTAAATGGATAATTTCCTATCTGGACAGTTGTCTCAGTTGCAGCTGAGAAAAAAGTGGATTTGCCAACATTTGTTTTGCCAAGTAAACCAATTTGCATGTCAAATTATCTAATCCATGCTCTTATTAGTATTGCAGAAATTGTTTAATGTAATTTGTTTTGATTACATATGTTGTCAAAGATAATAACTGGTAATCCTGGAGTAGGTAAGCATACTATAGCGAGACATATTGCTAAAAAGCTAGATTTGGATCTGATTGACATAAACAAGATAGTAATACAGAAAGGAATTTTTGAACAAAAAGATGAAGCCCTCGATGTAGATGTAA
Organism: Nitrosopumilaceae archaeon; assembly: GCA_050749365.1. Taxonomy (GTDB): domain Archaea; phylum Thermoproteota; class Nitrososphaeria; order Nitrososphaerales; family Nitrosopumilaceae; genus JBBDNF01. Next base: position 11,462 of record JBOGRG010000092.1, on the reverse strand, counting down.
GAATGTTAAAGTATATAGTTGGGAAAAAAATTACAAAAAACTCACTTGTTGTTGGACATCTAGCTCCATATGTAGTGCCAAGAAGACAAGTAGAGGTTGCAGTAGTGCTAAGAAAGAGCCCCTACAAGCTTGTTTCAGTTTATAAAAAGAGAAATTATTCATATCAAAAATCAATTGAAAATCTTGGAAGTGAAATTTTAGGAGTCACATTATATGATACAATTAGTGAATTTGGTTCTGATAAAACCTTTCAGATTGACACAACTTTGAGATCTATATCTACAGTTGTAAACAAAATAGAGCGCCTTTTTGTAAATGGTGTTTTGCAAGAAGATGAGGTAGACTGGCTGAACCTGATTTCTGAAAAAGATGACTTGAAACGATTTTTCCCCTACTAACTTCAAATAATGCAGAATTTTAGTGTATTGTAAAATGTTCGAGATCAAAAAAAGTGACCTTGCAGGAAGGATAGGGATTCTGTATACTAATCACGGTAAGATTGAGACACCTGCATATGTACCTGTAGTGCATCCTGTAAGACAATCAATACCTCCAAAAAAGATGCGTCAAATGGGCTTTGACCTTGTCATAACAAATGCATACATTACACTAAACAACTATGGAGAAGAGGCAGTTAGGCGTGGCATTCATGATATAATAAATTATGACGGAGCTGTGATGACTGATTCTGGTGGATATCAAGTACTAGAATATGGAAAAGTCGATGTTGACCCCGTCAGTATGGCATCTTTTGAACAAAATATACGAGCTGATATTGCAATTCCACTTGATAGACCTACAGGATATGGTCTCTCCAAAAAAAAGGCACGATCCTATGTGGATTACACACTAAAAGTTTCAAAAGAAGCTCTGAAACAAAATAAAAAAAATGATCAGATCTGGGTGGGTCCAATTCAAGGAGGAGAACATTTTGATCTTGTGAAAAGAGCAACAAAAACCCTTATCGAATATGGATTTGAAATGCTTGCACTTGGTAGTCCAGTCGAATTCATGGAATCATATGAGTATAAGCTTCTTGCAAACATGATAATTACTGCAAAAAAACAGATGCCAGATTCTATTCCGTTACATCTTTTTGGTGCAGGTCATCCCATGACAATTCCACTTGCTGTTGCACTTGGCTGTGATACTTTTGATTCTGCATCATATATGCTCTATGCAAAAAGAGACAGATATCTGACGGAAGATGGGACAATTAAGCTAGATGAGATGGGATATTTTTCTTGTAAGTGTGAGGTTTGCTCTAAATACACTCCAAAAGAGATACTAATGCTTGAAAACGAAGAAAAAATGAACAAAGTAGCACTTCACAACTTATTTGCTATAAAAGCTGAGGTCGAGCGGGTGAAAGAAGCAATTCATGAAGGAAGATTATGGGAACATATACTCAAAAAGAGTCGTTCACACCCTAAGCTCTTCGAGACGATTGACGTATTTACCAAAAATCCCACCTATTTTACACCTACAACCCCAAGATTCAAGGAAAAAGCTGTGTTCCTCTTTTCAAAAGAAGACCAATTTCGTCCAGAGATATTGTCATTCCACAGAATGGCACGTAAATTCAAGTCAAATAAAGACATAGTTGTTGTAATACCAGATGGTACAATAAGACCCTTTTATCTTTCAAAGGAATACAATAATATTAAAAAGAGATTTGTGAAAAAACATAAGAATGCTCAGTTCTGCCAATTCAATCCTTTTCTTGGAATAATTCCACTTGAGATTTCAGATATGTATCCGGCTGCACATTATGTTATGCCAAGAATCGAATATGATCAAGAAGAATTTCCAGAATTTACACGGACATGGAAGATGTTTTTTGAAAACAATAACTTCACTACAGCATACGTAGTTAAAGACAGGTTTTTGAGGTTTTATACAAAAATGCTTACAAAAAAAATCAAGGTAAAATCCTTTAGTTATTAAAAATAATAAAAAAGAGTGAAGAACAGATTCCGCTTACAGTGCGGCGTCTTCTGCCCAGCCTTTGATAAATACTCCGTTCTTGTGGAGAGGAACTGGTTGACCAGCTGTGTAAACCATTGGTCTCATCCAAAAGATGGATTTTGTCGGACAAACTCCAATACATGCACCATCCGAGATGCATCTTTCTGGATAAAAGACAAATGCCTTACCTCTCTTCCAACCCTCTACGGGCTTTACACGAAGTACATCTGGACCAAGAGAAGTACAGATCTCTACGCATAGTGCGCAGCCTATACATCTTTGCTCGTCTATGTCTGGAATTATTGCTATTGGCATTTAACTCACTAACGAGATGATCCTCTGGTTGCTATTTAAACGATGTGTAAAATCCATAACATTGTTATAGATTTTTTCAGATTTATTAATACAAAATAAAAAACAAAAAGAAAGAGTAATGATATATTTAACTACTTTTTCGACTGTCGGATCGCGTCTATTTGTCCGCTCGTTACCCAATCCAATAACTCTGCAGATGTAGGATTCAGATCACCCTTTTGATTCATCAAGTTATGTACCCAAACCCAATTTATCTGATTTAGTAATGGCTTGTTTCCCTCGTCTCCCTTTCGAACTTTGTCGCGAAGGTCTTTAGGGATCGTGTTCCACCATTGTTCAAAGGTTCTACCCATGGACAGATCATCTTTATTTGATCTAATTAAGTCTTTTGTAAATTATCTAAATAATATAATCACAACAATACACCAACCACTAAACGTTTAAAGGTGCATAGAAAAGACTTTGAATTCTTGCAGGTTAAAGTTCTTGGTGCTGCCCAAGAGGTGGGTCGTTCAGCATTCCAAGTTAATTGTAATGGTACAAATCTTCTTTTGGATTATGGTGTTCTCTTAGGAAAAGAGCTGCAGTATCCAATGCATGTAAAGCCAAAAGAGATTGATGCTGTAGTTATAACTCATGCGCATCTTGACCATTCTGGTAATGTACCATCACTTTTTGTAAATGGAAATAGTGATGTTTATGCAACACCGCCAACCTTAGATCTATCTAGACTTCTGATCGAAGATATGCTTAGATTAGAAAAAAATTTTCTTCCTTTCGAGATGCCTGAAGTTAATAATATGATGAGGCATTCTAAAGAAATTGGATATAGAGAAAAAATTAAGCTTGGTAATTCCTCATTTGAGCTTCGTGAATCTGGGCATATAGTTGGTGGAGGGGCTGTAATTGTGGAGTCTGAAAATAAAAGACTGTATTATACAGGAGACATAAATCCTCGTGGTTCCCGTATGTTGCGCGAGGCAGATTTGGATTTTGGCGATATTGATTTGTTAATAACAGAAAGCACTTATTCACAGACTGAACAGACACCACGCGATAAATCTGAAGAAGAGTTCATAGAATTTGCATATGAAGTATTGGATAGAAAAGGTTCTCTTTTTGTGCCATCTTTTTCTGTTGAAAGATCACAGGAGATTGCATGCGTTTTAAAAAGTGCAAAATTCAAACACAAAGTAATCATGGATGGCATGGCTGTCAAGGTAAATGAGATAATGCTTCGTTACCCTGAATATCTGCGTGATCCAAAAGTATTTGCTGACTCAATTCACCAAGCAGTATGGATAAAGGGAGAAAGGGAGAGAAAAAATGCATTAAAAGAACCTTGTGTAATAATATCGCCTGCAGGGATGCTTGTTGGTGGTTCTGCAGTTTACTACTTGCAGCAACTTGCGCTTGATAAGAAAAATGGTATTGCAATGGTTTCATATCAAGGCGAAGGAACACCAGGTAGAAAACTTCTTGAAACGGGTCTTGTAAGTGTACGTGGAAGAGATGCTAGAACAGAAGCTGAAGTCAGACAGTTTGAATTTTCAGGCCATGCAGACAGAAACGATCTTTTTGAGATGATCGGGAAGATAAAAGGAAGTCCAAAGGTTTTGACAGTTCATGGAGACAAGGATTCTTGTACAAAGTTTGCAGAGGAAATACACGACCGGTTTGGGTTTGATGCACAAGCACCAAAAGCTGGTGAAATAATAACTGTTTGAGATGCAGGAAATAAAAAAAATAAATCTAGGTTTTACTATTAATAGCGGTCAGGTCTTTCTGTGGGATAAACTTGATGATGTCTGGTATGGAGTAAACGGTTCAGAGGTTTTGAGGGTTAGTCAGAGTCCTTTTACGGTTGCGTCATCTCATAGAAATTCAAATGATATTTTCAGACAAAACGATAACTTAGAAAAAATTCTTAAGAGCATAAGTAATGACAACATTGTAAGATCGGCAGTATTACGTTTTCCTGGATTAAGACTTATGCGACAAGATCCATTTCAATGCTACATCTCTTTTATTTGTTCATCAAATTCATCAATACCAAACATAAAACAGATGTTACAACGGATCTGCAAAAAATTTGGTGATAAAGTGAATTTTTATGGTCGTGAATTTTTCAATTTTCCGCAAGCTGAAAAACTTGCTAATGCTAGCTTGAAAGATTTGCGTATGTGTGGACTTGGTTTTAGGGCAGAGTTTGTAAAGAAAGCATCTTTAGCAGTAATTACAGGACGAATAAATTTTGAACATTTAAAAAAATCCGACTACAAGATTGCGAAGAAAAAGCTCAAGGAAGTTTATGGAATAGGAGACAAGATAGCTGATTGCATTCTTTTGTTCTCACTTGAAAAACTTGAAGCCTTTCCATTAGACAGGTGGACTCAGAGGATTCTACAAAAATATTACTCAAGGAAATTTTCTAATTTGATGAGAAAATCACTTACGGAAAAAAAATATGAAAATATTCATGAAAAAATTGTGGAGTATTTCGGCCCCTTTGCTGGATATGCACAACAGTTTCTTTTTAAAATGGAAAGAGAGTTAAACAATGGAAAGTGGTTGTAAAAAACCCTTAATATGGTAGCTCTATGCCAACTTCTTGGGCCTGTAGCTCAGCATGGACAGAGTGCTGGACTTCTAATCCAGTGGTCAAGGGATCGAAGCCCTTCGGGCCCGCTTTCGTTCACAAATTATTTATTTTCAAAATATGATGCAATACAATATGAAAGATGTGGAACTAAAATTAGAAAATCATAATATCGTTCCAGACACAGAGATAAAAGGCAAAATCGAAGTAAGATATGCTGGTAGATACGATGGGGTGGTAGTAAATACCCAGATCATGAATTCCAACGAGCTAATAGTTTACAAATCATACAATGGTAAGCCTATTTCACAAAACCTGTCACGTTTATTCATAAGTAAAGATTCTATGCCTGAAAATAAGGCCGAGTTTACAGCTGTTATAGAGTTTAAGCCACATCAGCCACATGATATAAAATTCCGTGTTTCTATAATTCAGGAACATAAGGAAATTGAGAGTGACATACTATTTGCTAAACTAGTTCCTAGAATCTAGCCTTTGTTATTATCAGTTTACCCTTCATCCATGGATGAGGTTCACAATGATACTCTATCTCGACATCTTGTGTGAATAAGAATTCGTATGTTTCCCCAGGCTTTACTATACCAAGGGAGCCAAATTTGCCACTATACTTATCCTCAAAAGTCGTATCGGGCGTTACAGTGTGAGGAGTTTCGTCAATATTTTCCCATATAACTTTGTTATCAATCCCAAGTTGAATGTTTACTATCTTTGGTACAAAGTTGTCTTGCTGCTCTGGGTTTGCAGAACCCTTTATCATGTTGATTTTAACTTCTTCAACTGGATTGAGAACTTCTTCTGAAATTTTTGGTTTTGCTGTTAGTTCTGGCATGTAATAGAGTTGATAATATGAAATGCCAACCGCCAGTCCAATTATCATTGCAATTATTCCTATTCCATAAGCATGACTTGATGTTGGTTTACTCAATTTGATCTTGCTGCTTTTTGCTAGTCTTATAAAGCTATTCGACCGAAAAAAGTTTAAAGAAAATTTATGATTTTTTAAATTCTGATATTCCCACTGTTGATTCTTTATGGAGTTCCGTAGTTGAGGTTGTTTTTATTTCAGGTGCATTTTCCTTTGCAGTTACCTTAGGTACTGACTCTTTTTCTGCAAGTTTTGCTGTAGCAGCTGGCGCAACACCAATCGGTTTTGGAATTTCCTTTGCTATTGGTGGCGGTGGAGTTGGAATTTTCTTTGACTCATTCATTCCGTATCTGTAAACATGAAACAGAGCTGCAAACACAAGAAGAACCAATCCGGTAAGGAAGAGTGAAAAGTTGTTCATTCCAGCAAGCATAGCGTTGTAGGCAGCTATGTTGAGATACACTTGGAACACCAAAAGTGCAACAATGAGCCAGTTTATCCACTTTACAGACAGGTTTATTGGTGCTACTTTTTGTGGTCCTTTGGATGCAGCAAGCTTTGCCTTCCTTTCTGCTTCTTTGGCTAGTTTTATCATCATGTATGAGAACCCAAATCCAAGTGGCACAAGCAGCACCATGACGAGATAAAAGAATATTGGATCTATGACGAGCCTTTCCACAAGTGGCTTTGTGGTGTCTGGTGATATGTAGAATCCCCAGAACGTAGTCACCATGATTTGTGTAATTCCAGTAATTCCAAACGCAGTTACGATTGGTCTGTCCTTCCAAGAGAATTTCTTGTACCTATCAATGAATGGGGTTATAAGCAACGTCAAGATAAAAAGGCCAGGCCAAGCTACTCCAGTCACAAACTTGTCGTATTGTGTTCTAAGAAATGCATACAGTCCTGTGAGATACCACTCTGGCACGGTAATCCCTGGCGGAACCGTTGGCTCAAATTTGAATCCAAGATCAACCGGAAAGACTCCGCCTGTGATGAATATGGCTCCAGAGATCGCCATGACCATAGGTACATCAAACACCAAAAATCTTGGCATGTGAACTGCCATGAGTCCTAGCATTACAATTGGAAGTATAAAGACATGCTGCGTATAAAATCGTAAAACAAAGTCTGCAAACCCTGAACCAAACATCGCCTCACGAATAGTAGGCCCTGCGACTGGGATGGAGTTGGTAAGGGACGCGGCTATGCTAATTGCAAGCTCTGCACGTTCACTAAATATAATATCATATCCAGTAAAGGCTTCTAGAATTGTCACTGTTCCAAGTATGACTCCAGTGACCCAGAGGATCTCGTTTCGTATCTTGTATCTTCCACTAAAATACTGGTAATACATGTGCAAAATTGCTAAAAGTACCATTGCGTTTGATGCATGGTAGTGTATGTTTCTAAGGTGGAATCCAAACGGAACGTTGTTGTTTATTTTTTCAACGCTATCCCAAGCTCTATCTAGTATGGGCTCATAGTAAAACATCAAAAGTGCGCCAGTTATTCCAAGAATTATAAAAGTGATAAATGTCAACATGCCAAGAAATCCAAGCGGGCTTACAAATCTAGCTGGAAATGAAAATTTTGTACCAGTAAATATAGTCCTTTCTAGTCCATCCCACATCCAGTAGAAGAAATCTACCAGACCGTTTCTACGCTTTAAGGAAACGACCATATCCTACAACTCCATTTTCATTGACATTCCATTTTGCGGGCTTGATAAACATAAATCCCTCATTGTCTGCTTCAAGTGTCAGCTGTGCAAGAACATTTGATGGAGGAGCTTGAAGGGATGCTGGTCCTGCAAATGCTTTTCCCGTGAGTGGGTTGTACATGGTGCCATGGCATGGGCATTCTCCTCTCTTTCTTCCTTCTTCAGGCCAATACTTCCATAGACACCACAAGTGCAAGCACACCATGCTATAAGCGCGAAAAGCACTAACGTCTTTTACTTCACCGCCAAGCTCTGCAGAGAGCCTAATGAACTGCCATTTTCGAAAAGCTTCCTCGTCAAGAACCCTGTCTCCTGTCTTTGGGTATGTAATGACTTCTGCATGGTTTACTGGAAAGGTGTTAACGTTTGCTTGGGTGTCATCAGGCAGGATAACCTTTGCCCTTTCAAGTGAAGTAGTATCTGGGTTTGGCATGAAATTTCCCCAAGGAACAAATGGTGTAAATGTAAGTGTTGTTCCTGCGGCTCCTAACAGCTTTAAAAAATCTCGTCTTGACAGTGTACCCTTGGCACGAGAATCCTGTTCGGACATGTCAGCTTTCGTTTTTAAAAAATTGCATATAAACCTTGTTTTAGTTTTTCTTTGAAATTTTGATTTTTTTGATGGCTATTAGTATGGCAGCTGTAGCTACTATAATCCCAATGATTATTCCCTCAAGTAAGACGGCGTTTTGATCTGAACTATCTTTATCATTTCCAAAGAATGGTCGATTGTCTATGTTTAATGTGATCTTCTTTGATATTTCATTTCCTGCCATGTCCCTTGCCGAAATCTGAATATCATACTTTCCGTTTTCTACTGTGTGTGTATCAAACCGTGCAGATTTTGTATCATGTACTATTTCGTTAGGAAGTACTATTGTTATCCACCCAGCATCTGGCAGGTTCTGCTCTTTTACATCAGTATCTATTGTAACGACATTTGAGACTGTTGTTCCATTCTGTGGAGACTTGATTACAAGTTCTGGTACTTTGCTATCAACCTTGAATACAAATTCTTTTGTTGTACTATGTCCCACTGTGTCAGTTACCTCTATTTTTAGAGTGTGTGAGCCTTCTGTTAACAGCTCAGAGGGTATAGAAAATTCTGTTACAGTAATTTCTTGAGGTTCATATTCATCAAGATAATATCTAGCAGTATTGATGTTTTCTTCTACTATTTGCGGTTTAACTATAAACGTACTATTGATAAATTTTGGCATCACAAGCAATATTTGTGGGTCTTTCTCATCGGGCAAGATTGTAGAAAACTTGGCAGTCACAGTTATTGGCTCGGCTAGAGACTGTCCTCCAAATAAGGTAGAGTGCATCAGAAGTGAATAGGTTCCAGTTTGGTTTATTGGAGCATACAATACTGTTGATGTTGCATTATTATTTTTGATTGGAAAGAACCCACCGCCTTCACTGAATGGGCTTGTGCCAAGCCAGTCTCCTGTTGGCCAACCTCTGAAGTGACCAAGTACCCCTGGCGGAACATTTGTCTGAATAACTCTTCCAAGAGAATCTATGACAAATACAGAAAGGTTTGTGTCTTTATTTTCCCACGAAATATTTAGTGAAAGTGCATTTATTGTACTGTCCTGCACATCAAAATAGTATTGTCTCCAGTCTCCTGCATTATACCTATTTGTCATGTCAAAGGCGCCATTGATGTATCCATTCCCATATAGAACATCACCTGTATGTGTGCCTTCTATCACAGTTGGCATATCTTTTGCTTGAACTTTCTTTTTAACTGCATAAGATACTGGTAAGTTAACTTCGTGCGAATCTCCTTTAAATGAAATTGAACCCTGATAAACTCCAGGCGGGGAATCTAGTGGCACTACAAGTGTTGCAACAAGATTAGTTGAGCTGTTAGGCGGCACCTGTACGTTGTTGTAGTTTACCCAAATAGAGTCCCATCTTTCCTTTTTGTAAAAACTTGCAGTAAGAGTATAGTCCATCGAGGTAGAATTTTTCTTTGTATCCCCCATCCAGTAAGAATATCTTGTTGGAACAGGATACACACCAATTAGTGGAATGTTTTTGATTTTTGAATTTGGTTCAGAAACTCTTAGCTCTTGCACAGTACCCCATGAGCCACCACGATTTATCATGGCAAGCTCGTTGTATGTTGTATTTCCATCATTATTCTTATCATTCCAATCATATAGATAAAGTGATGAAATCTTCATGTCATGTGCATAAATCTTCTCTGATGAGTTCATAAAATTATCAAATGGAAAGTTCACATTTAGGATCATCAGTGATGCGTCGTTTGGTATTGGTTTAGTTTGTTGAAATAAAGAGAGGAGGTTCTTGTTATCAGATATATTTTCAAGAGGCATGTAGTTTGGTCTAAATACACCAGACTTGTTTAGTAGTGGATCTTGTAGATTTATCTCTGTGGTACCATTATATTGCGATCTTTTGATCAGCGTTAAAATTTGTGGAGTTATTGTAATGTCAAGCGTTCTGTTTGTAGGATTCTCAATTGTAAATGTTGTAGAAGTTCGTTCACCTGGATAAAGTCTGCCTCCAAACCATGCAGTTGCTGGAAAAGAACCGTTGTTTAATTGAAATTTTTCAACTCCAAACAAAGAGGAATCTAGTTTATCCATGGGAACATCCAAGATCTTTTTTATGTTAGAGTAAGAAGCGTTGTTATATACAATAAATGTGCCGCTTTTTCCGTTAACAAAGTTTATCGCCTTTTCCACGTTCACGAGTCCAGCTCCTTGGGAAAAAGGATCACTTTTCAGATCAGTTGCAGTAGACATTAGGATATTTTTGATCCTAAAGGGAGTATATCCTTCATCTTTTTGTTTTAAGCTTTCCATGAGTAGTGCAGCAGAACCAGAAACAAGCGGTGCTGCCAAGCTTGTTCCACCAAACATTGTAAATGGGTCTGTTTTATCCTTGTACTTTTTTGTCACACTCGATGGAGTGAAGCCGTATGCACCAATTGCCATCAAATCTGGTTTTGTATCGCCTACTATTCCAGGACCTCTGCTTGAAAAATCAGCAATTTCGTTTGCAAAGGTTGTGCTATTTCCAAACCTTGGTTGACTTTTGAATGGACCGTATCCCACATAGACATTGTTTGTTGTTGCACCTACACTAAGACCATACGATGATGCGGTTGGAAGACTTAAAGTTCCGTAGCCATGTCCTGCATTTCCAGCACTACTCACAATAAGTACCCCTAGATAATTTTCATCAATTGATCCAGGTACTGCAAGCGCATTTAGCACAAGTGACAGAATATCAAGACCTGGCGCTGACTGTAAAGTTGGAAAGTTTGAAATTCCCCAACTATTTGATATTATATCAACTCGTGGTTTCCCTTCAAAGACCCATTTGTTATTTTCTTGATTAAATCCTGCGGCCCATAGCCAAGCATATACTGCATCTCCAAACCACAATGCTTTGATTGGAATGATCTTAGCTCCCGGTGCTACACCCCTTATAGAATATTTTGTTGAGTTACCGTAAATGTCGTACTTTTCAGATCCTTTTGATGTTATAGATGCCACACTGGAGGTTCCATGGCCTATAAAATCATACATCACACCAAAATAATTTCCGTGAGGATCAAAAGGCAATAGCAGTGTTCCATTCGTTGCTCCAATTTTTTTATCTATGAAGGAAGCTTTTCCCATAACACCATAGACATCAAGTACCTGTGCGCCAAGAGTTCCTGCACTGTAATCAAATTTTCCGTCGCTGCCAGAATCATATAACAAAAATTCTTTTCCATTCCCTAAAGTAATTGGTACTTCATCTGTAAAATCAAAGTCATGTTGTGTAGGTTTGTTATCTTTTCTTAGGTCATTACGCATCAGCTCAATCCAAGAAGTTGACATATCTGGTATCACCGTATCGTACAGACCAGCAACTTTGGAATCAACAACAAGAACTGGAACAAGTTGTAGTCGTTCAAATGAACCTTGTAAAACACCTTGGTAAAT
>JBOGRG010000091.1:0-1788 GCA_050749365.1 Nitrosopumilaceae archaeon | reverse complement strand
ATCAGGGACTGTTTTGGACCCAGTTTATTCGTAAAATGGTAGCGGGCTCGATGGGACCCAGCTACCATCATGGTAGTAAATTTGGACCCTTTTGTCTAAATTTTAATGCAACCTCTCTCCATTTTTTGAAATATTTCTGGATTGTTTTCCTGCTGACACCGGTTTTCGTGTGAGTGAATTCTGCACTGAAACCCATCTGAAAATAGGGTTTTATACTTTCTATGATTGCTAGCTGTTCTTGTGAAGTTGGTCTCCCCCTATCTTTTTTTGAAAGGATATTTTTGCGTATTTTTTCTGATAGGCTCATTATTTTTTAAATGCAAAAGTAGAATTAAATGATTACTGTTATTAACCATCTTTAAATATAATAAAAGTAGAATTAAATATACTCTTCTTAATCTTTTTTTAAATAGAATTAATTGTGTTAATAAGTACCGTAAAGAACTTTGTTACGAACTATCAATTTGTAAAATTATCAGCGTTAGCATACAGCTATTCTGCCACATGATCTATTCTGCCACATGATCTATTCTGCCACACGCAGAATTGCCGCGCTTGAATTATTGTCATCAATGTGGAAAAGTTTACTAAGGAAAGAATCGCGGACATTGCAAACGTCATATTACTAACATACAAGTGTCGCTAGACACAGATACACGAGTATATTCAGAGTTTAAAGCTCGCCGGCTTCGCAGTTAATTACTGCATCGTTGCTTGGATCCTCGCCAACATAACAAGTATCATGGTCATATCCACCATCGATTACATCAAGTCCTAGGTTTCCGTATAGAGTGTCATCTCCAATGCCACCTTTTATGATGTCATTGCCGTTACCAGCATAGATTGTATCAATACCATCATCACCAAACAGGATGTCATCAACATCTCCACATATTATACAGTCATCACCTTGACCACCCATGATTATATCATTGCCAGCAAGGGCAAAGATCAAGTCAGCAAGGCCAGTACCAACTATATCATCATCGGTTAGCCTGCCAACTATAAGATTGTAAGACGACGAAGGCTTGCCACACGCTTGCACATTAACTGTCTGCGTCAGAGTCTGAGAGTTTCCAAACTTGTCAGCTGCAGTCCAAGTTATGATTGTTTTTCCTAGCGGGAATGTAGCTGTAGAATTGTTTGTCACTTTAGGACTAGAGTCTATGATATCGGAGACTGTTGCGTTTCCAATTGCAATCGTACTTTCAAGTGATGTCGCATCTATTGTTATATCAGCTGGAACAGCTAGCTGTGGCGCAGTTGTGTCAATAACAGTTACCTTTTGAGTTGTAGTTGCAGAATTACCTGATGTATCTATTGCAGTCCATGTTACGATTGTCTCTCCAAATGGAAATGCTGCTGGTGCATCGCTTGTAATTGAAGCTACACCAATGATATCGGTTGCCGATGCAGTACCAGTTGGGATGGTGTTATTTGTTGGATCAGTTGCATCTGCGGTAACATCAGCAGGTGCAAATACCTTGGGTGCTGTTGTATCCACTACAATTATTGTTTGAATGTCGGTTGCATTATTTCCCGCAGCATCAGTTGCAGTCCAGGTTACTATTGTTTGCCCAAATGGGAATACTGACGGTGCATCGCTTGTTACGGAGACAACTCCTACGGCATCAGAGGTTGTGGCAGTACCAATAGCTACAATGTTTGACGTTGGATCTGAGGCTTCTACTGATACATCTGCGGGTGCCAAAATGGTTGGAGTAGTAGTATCTACTATAGTCACTGTTTGTGTTGCAGTAACTGAGTTTCCTGAGGTATCAGTTGCAG
>JBOGRG010000090.1:0-2323 GCA_050749365.1 Nitrosopumilaceae archaeon | reverse complement strand
TTGAAAATACGACAGCCAATTGTAGTAGTTCTAGGTCACGTAGATTCTGGTAAGACTTCGTTACTTGATAAAATTCGTGGAACTGCTGTACAAAGTAGGGAAGCCGGCGGCATCACACAACACATAGGAGCAAGTTTTCTTCCATCTGATACAATCAAGAGTGTATGTGGTCCACTTTTTACAAAACTAAGTGGTGGAAAGGATCAGATCCCGGGACTTTTGGTAATTGACACGCCAGGCCACGAAGTATTTACAAACCTTAGATCACGTGGAGGTTCGGCAGCAGATATTGCAATTTTAGTTGTTGATGTAAACAGAGGATTCCAACCACAGACAAATGAGAGCTTGAAAATATTACAAAGCAGAAAGGTTCCCTTTGTAATAGCATTAAACAAAATAGACATGATCTCAGGATGGAAAAAGCCTAACACCATGTTTATTTCACAATCAATAAAGGAACAGGATCCATCTGTACAAACAGCACTTGATGAGCTGCTCTACAATGTAGTGGGAACACTCTCTATTCTTGGTTACAACTCGGAAGCATTTTACAGAATAAAGGACTTCACAAAGGAAGTATCAATAGTTCCAGTAAGTGCTAGGACAGGAGAGGGAATTCCAGAACTCCTCGCAGTACTAGTAGGTCTTACCCAGCAGTACATGCAAAAAAAATTAGAGCAGAAGGAAAAATCTACACGAGGCATAGTGCTTGAAGTAAAAGATGAAGTTGGACTTGGTGTAACTGCAAATATTATACTAATTGACGGCATGCTCAAGAAAGGACACTCTATAATAGTTGCAAAACGTGACTCTGTAATTGCTATAAAGGCAAAAGCAATACTATTACCAAAGCCACTCGATGAGATGCGTGATCCGCGAGACAAGTTCAAACCTGTTAACGAAGTCAGAGCTGCTGCTGGCATCAAGATTGCATCTCCTGATCTTGAAGGAGTTCTTCCGGGAAGTCCAGTATATGCTACCGATGACGCATCTCAAGCTGAGGATCTTAAAAAATTAGTTGAATCTGAAATGAAGTCAGTATTTGTTAAAACTGATACAAAGGGAATTATTCTAAAATGTGACGCAATAGGTTCTCTTGAGGCTCTAAGTGATATGCTAAAACGTCAAAATGTGCCAATAGCTATGGCTGACATTGGACCTGTAACGCGACGCGATGTGGTAGAGGCTCTTGCAATAAAAGAAAATGATAGGCATCTTGGTGTTGTGATTGCATTTAATGTTAAAATCCTTCAGGATGCTCAAGAAGAAGCTGATGCAAACCACATCAGAATTTTCCATGATGAAGTAATCTACAGCCTCGTTGACAATTATCTACATTGGGTTGAAGAAGACACTGCAAATGAAGAAAATGCAATTTTTGAAGAACTAACTCCAGTATGCAAATTCACTTTTCTAAAGGGATATGTATTTAGAAAGAGCAATCCAGCGGTTTTTGGTGTTCGTATTAATGTTGGTACGCTCAGACAAAAAGCGCCTATAATGAATATGGCTGGCAAAAAAATTGGTGTCGTACATCAGCTGCAGGACAATGGAAAAAACATAGATCTAGTAAAAAAAGATCAAGAAGTAGCCATTTCAATTCAAAACATAACAATAGGCAGACAGATATCAGAAGAGGATATACTGTATTCCTTTCCTCCCGCACCAGAGGCAAAGCTCTTACTTAAAAGATTCTCACACAAGCTAAGCCAAGAGGAATTTCAAGTACTGCAGGAAATAGTCGAAATACAACGAAAACAAAACCAGATGTACGGTTACTAGGAATACTTCTTTGCAAGCATGTGAAGACCAGGCTCACCAACTGCACCAACTGCTTTGTCTACTGCCTGACCGTTTTTGAACATGATAAAGGTAGGAATAGCATAAACTCCACATCTTGTTGCAACGCTTTGTGCGTCGTCTACATTTACACGAGCGAACTTGATAGTTTTGTATTGCTTTGCAAGTCTGGTAAATATCGGATGCATGAATTGACATGGACCACACCAAGTTGCCCAAAAATCTACAAGGACAGGAGTATCACTTGCAACAACATCATCAAAATTTGCATCAGTTAGTTCAAGCACTTCTTGTTCCTTCTGACTTGTTAACTCGGCTATTTTTTTCTTCATTATCTCTTCAATTTCACTATCTACCATTTGGAGATCAAAATAGAAATAATAGCTATTTAATAATTTAGGTTATAAATCAAGCAGAAATCGCATCACGATTTGTTTGTTCTGTTTTATCTCCATAAGGTGAAAAGTTGGTGATTTTATTTCTACCTTGAAGTGATGTTTGTTAAAATCAAGCTCTTCACCAC
>JBOGRG010000089.1:0-1529 GCA_050749365.1 Nitrosopumilaceae archaeon | reverse complement strand
TTGATCTTGCGCTTGTTCTTGTTCGATGCCTGGGAATCCAGCTTCGTAATCGCGTTCTAGTTTTTCACGATTCTGTACTTCTACTTGGTCTTCTTCTTCTTGTTTTTCCACAATTTCAATTCGGCGTTCATCTTTTGTAAGCCAACCTACTTTGATTAGCCCGTATATTTCCAGATCAAGTAAAGTTTTGTTAAATTCATCCTCAGGAAGAACAATCTCTTCTTTTACAAGGATCTTTGACAGTTCCGAGTCTGTAAGAGATCTAGCTTCCTTTACCTTTTCATATACTAGATTTTTCAATGGCAGGGTCATGTTTAACCGTAAAATGTCTTATCGATTTGTTTTGGTATGGCGTATGATATATTCTCTTTTATTGCACCATACCATTCATCAACGACCTTTGTGATGGAAGGTTTAACGAGCTTTAGTGCTGCTGCAAAGTCTGCACTTCCTACTTTAATAGAGTCGTTTTGCATAGCATGCACTGCAGATTCCCTGCATATTGCAACAAGATCAGCTCCACTGTAACTTTTTGTTGCTACCGCAATTTCCTTCAAGTTTACATCACCTGAAAGAGGCATTGGACGTGTAAGGATCTTAATTATTTCTAATCTTCCCTTCTCATCAGGTGGCGGAATATACAATATCAAGTCTAATCTACCAGGTCGCAGTAGCGATGTTTCTATCAAGTCTGGTCTGTTTGAAATTCCAATTACTATAACTCGTGAAGCTCCGCCGTCTTCCATCTCAGTCAAGAGTTGACTCAAAAGTCTCTCACCTACTCCACTGTCCTCTCCTGATTTTGTCCTGGCAAATGAATCAAGCTCGTCAAATATCACAATACATGGAGATGACGCTTTTGCTTTTCTGAAAATTTCTCTTATTGCTTTTTCTGATTCTCCAACCCATTTGGACAAGACTTCAGGACCTCGCACAAGAATCATGTTAGCTCCACTTTCTGTTGCAAGTGCTCTTGCAAGCAGTGTCTTTCCACATCCTGGCGGGCCGTACAATAATGCACCCTTTGGTGGTTTGATGCCCATCTTTTGGAATTTTGCTGGTTCTTTTATTGCCGTGATCAAGTTGTCATGTAATGTTCTTTTTGCATCATCTAATCCACCAACATCTTTCCACCACACTTTTGGGCTTTCAACGTAAAATTCTCGCATAGCAGTTGGAACTATCTCATGCATTGCATCATAGAAATCCTGTAAGCTAACTCTCATTGATTGTAAAATTTCAGACGCAATTTTTTCAGTTTCCATATCAATCTCAGGAAGATAGTTTCTGAGTGATTTCATAGCAGCTTCTCTGCAAAGTGATTTAATGTCCGCACCTGTGTATCCGTGAAGTTCTGCAGCAAGTGTTTTGAGATCCACATCATCGTCAAGTGGCATTCCTCTTGTGTGGATGTGTAGTATTTCCAATCTTCCATCTGCGTTTGGTACAGAAATTTCTATTTCTCTATCAAATCTTCCTGGTCTTCTCAGAGCAGGATCTACACTTTCAGGTCTGTTTGTCGCACCTAG
>JBOGRG010000088.1:0-26299 GCA_050749365.1 Nitrosopumilaceae archaeon | reverse complement strand
GCTTAATACCTTGTTACAGTATTTTACTCGCATTGCCTCATACCACAAGGCAGTTCTAAACTGCCTGTATCTTTGAAAGTCAGTTCCATAGAAATGATCCAATGGAAACATGACTACCTTGTTTTCTCTTAGCTTGGTCTGGATCTCTTTTTGCTCTGCTATTCCTACTGCAATGTTTTGTTTTTCAGACCATCTTCTTACAAGGAAGGTGGCAATCTCAAGTAAGGTGTCATTTCGTAGGTGTATAGATTGCATTAGTTCCCAAACATGGATGTGATGATGTCGCTGACTTTTTGGTACTCGATATTACCCCATTGTGAGTATACATTTGCAAACACAATATCAGCCGCATGTCTTGGTTTCACACCAGCATCAAGCATCTTGCCAAAGGCTATTGTTTCTCGCAAGCTAGGAGAATAGTACAGCTCTTCTACTGCAGCAGCTTGGCGCAAAGAGTTTGCAAGCTTTATTCCCTGCAAAAGTTCATTGTCGTGTGAGCCAGAGATGTATTTTTTAATTATTTGAAGCTCGATCTCTTCTGGAGGATACTCTAATCTTATTCTGACTGGAAATCTGCTAAGAATCTGCGGTGGGAGCTCCTTTGTGCCAACATGTGATAATGGATTGATAGTTGCAACAACAAACCAGTCCTTGTTTGCTTGAATTAGCTCTCCCCCAGATTCTTTGAGAACAAGCTGCCTTCTGTCATCTAGGGCTTCATCTAATCTAAGTAAAACATCGGCCTCTGCTGCATTGATCTCGTCTAGATATAGCATGTCACCCTCCTTCATTGATTTTACCAGTATTCCTTCATCAAAACCAATAGAACCATTTGCCAAAGTCTTTGATCCTACAAGATGGCTCTCGCGAGTTCGCAAGCTAAAGTTGATTGATTCAAGCTTTGCGCCCTTTTTTGCAGCAAACTCACGAACTAGACTTGTCTTGCCTGTTCCCTTGGGACCTATGATAAGTACGAAAAGACCACACTCGTACGCCTTGTCTAAAACCTCAAAGGAATTGTTCCAATCTAAATACAATGATTGTTCAAGCAATGTCTTTGAAAGTATACGCCCTTAATTTAAAAATAGTCTTTGTTTGAGAACAATAATCTAGTTTTCAAGCCTTGCAAAGGCCTCATCTAAAATTTTATGCAACGTATGATTCCATGCATCAAATCCATCAGAAGTCTTTGGGAAATTGTAATAGTGCTCTGTCAAGATTTTGTTTTGTTGAGCCGTAAATCTCAGTCCATCTGCAAGCTTTTTGTTCAAGGCTCCACGGATCATCATACCAAGTTTCCCAACTGTTCCAAATTCGGGATGCTCACCCCTGCTTATGGATTCCACATCCATATTTGACAAAAAGTGTTTCATGCCGTAGTTTATCTGCTCGTTAGTGAGGGTCTGCAACAATCTTCTAAAGACTTCAAGGCCAGCAGTCTTGTATCCATAATCGTTTATGAAATCAATGTTATACTGCCACAATCCTTTCTCGCTTACATCATTTGCTTCTATGGCAGCAACCGCATCCTTTCCAATTATTGTTGCAGCAACAATTGCAGGACCAATTCCTCCAGCATCAAGTGGTTTTGGCATCCATGCAGAATCTCCCACAAGCATGTAACCATTTGCTACAAGACAATCATTTTGTCTTCTAACAGAAACCTGCCAGGTGCCAGTTGCATTTACAGAATCACTTGGATCGTCGGAGAGTTTTGGATTCTTGATTGCCTTGTTTAGTTTAACATAATCATTTATCAACTTCACCACGTCGTCCTTTCTGCCAAGTCTCTCGTTTCTTCGCTGTAGCTCCTTGTGCTGTACTCCAAGACCTATGTTGACTTTGGTCTTGCCTTTAGGAAAGACCCATGCATATCCGCCAGGAGCAATGTCCTGATCTAGGTGTATGATGCAGTAGTCTGGGTCAAAATCTGTCTTGTCTTCTACCCCGCTCTCAAACTTCATGATGTGTCTTCCTGTTGATTCCAAATCGTCACGGTCAATTTTTTTCTCAATTTTTGACTTGATGGCAAGGCCATTTCGGAGCATGGAGGCAACGCCGGTTGCATCGACTACTATTTTTGCAGTCTTTTTGTAGGGTTGGTTTGTAGTAAGGTCCGTTCCCTCAACTCCAATGACTGTACCATTCTCATAAAGCAAGTTTCGCAACGCCACAGAGTACTGCATGCTTATTCCCATCTTCTTTGTGTCGCGAAGCTGGCGTTGTGGCAGCTCTTGTCTGTTTAACATAAAACCATCCCCATCAAACGGTATGGCAGTCTCTCTGTCTGGTGAAAACGCCATAACTCCTTTTACAGGATGCTCAATCTCTGGACTTCCCCAAACTATATTGATTCTCTCTGTCATGTAATCAACAGTATTTTTTCCAACAGCATCCCCGCAGATCCAACCATTGATTGTCTTTTTACCAACAGCTGTCTCTGGATTTCTGTCAATTACCGAAATTGACAATCGTTGTTTTGAGTAAAATGCAGCAGACTGAGCTGCAATCATTCCAGCTAGTCCACCTCCAGCTACTATGATATCGTAATCCGTTTTCACAGCCAAAAAACATGATCTACTCTATTTAAAAGAACCGTATCGAAAACAGATCAAATTTTGGGTCAGATCGTCGCGGCTTCTTCACAGCACAAGCTCAGACTGGAGCGGCAAAACCCTCATCCCCTTTTTTGTTGCTTTACAAATACTATTAAACGCTACGTAGAGACTTGAGGGTTCCTGACACAGTTACAATTTTACATTCTTTTTCAAGCTCTGATACAACCTGTGATAGTTTATCAAGTTGACACAAAACTATTGCTTTGCCATTTGCATTTGAGATTATCTTGATGTTAGAAAATTTTCCAAATTCCAAATTGTTTTCGAATCGTACCAAGACGTATCTTTTTTTCTGTTTCAACGCTTTAAAAGCTCCAAATACATCTTAGACAGATCACTTTTTTTGTAAACAGGAATAGAAATTTTTATCTTTACTGCATCCTCTTGCTGCAGGTTGACAATTCTTCGTACCATATTTTGTTTACCAATTCTCATAAACAAAGACGAGTCTTCAAAATGCATTTCCATGTCTTGCAGAAATTCATCCATCTGAGCTTTTGAAAGTTTTGAAACAAGTTTTTGAATAAATTCCTCTGCACTTTTTTTTGCAAGCCTTACTTTTAATAACAAAATTGGATTCCCAAAATGGCCAGCTAGTTTTTCTTCAACAAATTCTTCTTCTTTTATTTCAAACAATTCATATACAGAGTCAAAAATTTTTTTCTCGTCCTCTGTAGCATGTACTATGATTTCAATAGTAACCTCTAGCTGATTTACCATGCATTTTTGAGTATATACTAACAATAAATCTATTAGGCTTGCAGTAAGGTAATCTCAGCTTCTGCAGTTCTGATAATCTTTGCCTTTTCAACACCTACGTGCCTTACATGAATTATTTTTTTGACGGCAGCTAATATGTCAGAATTAATCTTGCCAAACGTCATAGCTTGAACGAACTGATCAAGTGTCATTTCTGGAATTGTCTTTTCCATGATGTTTCTTGCAATCAGTCTTAGTGCATGCTTGCGAGATGTATTCAATTTTTTCTGTGTCAAGGCAATAATCTTGATTCTAAAGATGTGACCATCTTTTGTCTTGTAATCACCTATAAAATTAATCAGTGAGGAGCCACGTCTAACAAGACTTCGTAAAAATTCTTTTGCATATTCGTATCTCTTGAAGATTGTAGTTGCAGTCTCACCTTCCACCTTGGTTATCTGAAAATACAGCTTGTATTGGTGCTGTGAAGGATCGCCTTTTACTATATCAAACAAAGTAATCTCAACGACACGACCTATTGCACTTGCATCAGCAGTTATAGGAATGTAAGCTATTGGAGCGTTGTTAAATGAAGATGGAGCAAGTACAGTAACCCACTTTTTGTCTCTCCACTTGTCCTTTATTCTGGCTGTCTTTTGTCGTGCCAACTATGATCGACGTTTATAGCCAAAATATAAGTTGTACGACTTTTAGATTGTCTTTTTGTCTACATATTTTTGCAAAATCTTTGGCACAGAAACATGTCCATCTTTTGTCTGAAAATTTTCTAGTATGGCAACAAGTGTTCTTGATGTAGCTACAAGTGTGCTGTTTAGTGTGTGCAAATATTGAGGTTGATCGTTTGTTCTGTCACGAAATCTAATCTTGAGTCTTCTGGTCTGAAAGTCAAGACAGTTAGAACACGAAACAATCTCACGATAGCTGTTCTGGCCTGCCATCCATGCTTCAAGATCATAAGTCTTGGCAGAAATTTTTCCAAGATCTCCGCTTGATAAAAGTATGATTCTGTAGGGAATCTCAAGCTTTTGGTAAAACTCCTCAGCAACAGCAAGCATCCTTTCATGTTCCTTCCAAGACTCTTCCGGCCTAGAAAAGACAAATTGTTCTACCTTTTCAAACTGATGTACACGAAAAATTCCTTTCTGGTCTCTTCCATGTGCACCTGCCTCCTTTCTAAAACAAGGACTGACTCCAGCATATCTTAGAGGCAAGCTCTTTCCTTCTATGATCTCATCTGCATGCATTGATACAATGGCATGTTCAGATGTACCGATAAGATAGAGATCATCATCTTCAACTTTGTAAATTACATCCTCAAAGTCCTCTGCAATTATTGCCCCTTCCATTGAATTTCGATTTATCAGATATGGCGTCTGCACTGGAGTGTAGTTTTTTTCTGAAAGAAAATCCAGCGCGTACTGGATTAGAGCTTGGTTTAGCTTGACAAGATCATTTTTCAAATAATAAAATCGTGCACCAGCAACCTTTGCAGCCCTTTCCAAATCTACAAGATCAAGACTTTGTGATATGTCTATGTGGTCTTTTGTTTTAAAATCAAACTTGGGTATCTTTCCCCACCTTCTTATCTCCTTGTTTGCAGTCTCATCTTTTCCTATGGGAACTGACTCGTGGATCAAATTAGGCATTCTAAGTGCAAGTCTTGAATAATCAGACTCTGTTTTGGTTTGTACAGTTTCAAGCTTGGCAAGGTTGTCTGAGACCTGTCGCATATGTTCGATTAGTGATGTAGTGTCCTGGCCTGACTTTTTTTTCTGTGCAATTTCTAATGATATGTCATTTTTTTTCTTGCGAAGCTCGTCGGTTTTTATGATGAGTTCCCTTCTTTCCCTGTCTAGCTTTATCAATTCATCAAGTGCAAAGTCAATTGATCTGTCCTTTAACATCTTTCTTATTTTGTCTGGATTTTCTCGAAGAATTTTGGGATCAAGCATCAGCTAGTCACTCTAAGTACAATCTGGGCATGTTCAAGGACTTCATCTATAGTAGAGATCAATGTTCGTATATTTCCTTTGCCTTGAAAAGTAAAGACAAGCGAGTTGTTAATATTTTCAATCTGCATAGAAAGGTTTTCTGGAAAATCTTTGTTGTCTGGTCCCAGTGCCTTTAGTATTGCTTCAGCCTTTTGTGGTGTTAGATCATTTAGAAAGACTTGAACCTTGCACTCTAGCGACATTTTCTTCTAAGCAATCTAAAAACTCGTCCAATTTGTCTTTAGTTATTCTGGCCCCTGCAGCTGCGTCGTGGCCCCCTCCCAGGCCAGAAACTTTGATTGCACACGATCTCATGACCAATCCCAAGTTGATCTCAGACTTGCAGCCAGTAGATTTTCGTGATGAAAATTTGATTGTGCCCTCCTCGCCGTTTGTGCGAAGTATGATTATCTTACCAGTATTTTTTTGTGAGCCGCCAAGAAGTGAGGAGACTGCACCTGTCATATTTTCTGGCACTAGCCCTTCCCCATTTACCATCAAGTAATTGCCATTGTCTACAACTCTCCAGCGTTCGCTTGCAAGCACATTCATGTATGTCCTCAAAAGAGTACGATATTCTGTTAGTATGTTCTCACCTTCTTTAAGCATCTTCGTTCTGTCTCCCATGCAAATTGCAATTCCTACACCGGCTTTGCGAATTCTTCCACAAGAATTTAACATGGTAGAAAATTCTCGTGCATCACGCAAAAAGCTGCGCTTGTCCTCGCCTACAAGTGTGTAGGTATAGCCAACTAGTTCATCCATTATCTCTGTTACATTTTTGCTTGATGTGTATTTGGAAATAGTTTGAAGCAACATTCTCTTTTCATCATCTGTAAGTTCAGCAGGAACACGCCATCTGCTTCCATCCTTTAGTTTGATTCCAGAAGAATTCAACAGTGAAAGACACGCATCGCGGTTCCATGTAAGACCTTCTATAAACGGCTGTGATGTAAACGCAAGTGCATCAGGAAGCGCTCGCGTCTCCCTTCCAACAAGCAATATGTCAAGATCAATTTCTACCTGACCATTTTTTTTGGCAGTAGAAGCAATCTCTAAATTAATTCCAGAAAATGATTTTTTTTCTCCTTGGTCTTGTCTGTCTCCAAGCGCAGATACAACAGCAATCCATGCAAGGGCTGTGTTTTCTTTGTGAAGTGCTTGTGAAACCAGGTATGCCATTCCTCCTGCAGCAACTTCCTTGCCTCCATCGATGTCATACTTCCATGCGTTGATCACTCGTTCGTTATCAAACTCTTCTTCTGGGATCTGGTGATGATCAACAACAATCCAATTGTCATCCAATCCTGCATCAAGGTCTTTTGCAAATCCGCCTCCAAGATCTGTAATGATATGAAGTTCTCTAGAGTCATTTTTCATTTTATCAATTAAATTCTTGCTAAAGTCATTGACTGTTCGTACAGTGCACCTAGCATCAGACCTTATCAGAGATTTTGTTATGATGCTTCCCGATGTTAGACCATCACAATCAAGATGAGTTATTACAGAAATGTTTTTGCCAGATTTTATACTGTCTGAAACCTTATCATGAAAGTATGAAAGTGCACCATCAAGCTTGTTTGCCATTACTCAAGTTGAGCAATGACTGACTTATATTTCCAAGTTTTGGGGATGCGTCCTATTTTTTTATAATAAGAAGATAGCCTGTGGACCTTTGCCTCTAATAGTTCAAGGGAACGGACGTTTCGCCTGTCTGACTTGTGGGTCTTAAGGTGCTTTTGTAATCCAAGTGCCTTTTTGACAATGTTATTGAGGTCTTCTGGCATGTCTTGTTTGATCCCTTTTTGTTCAAGTACCTTGGTTACAGATTTTTTAATTATTGGCTTGGTAAGTGGAATCGCATGTTGGTCACGTAGCTTTACTCCTATCTGGCTTGTAGTTAGACCTTCTTTTGAATATTTTACAATAAGTTCCTCGATCTCCTCTGGACTTTGTCTTATCCATGTTGGGGAGCTTGGTGTAATAGGTCTAGTCGAGTGTGACTGTCCATGCCTATGTGAATGAAGTCGACCCACAAGTCGCATGGTCTGGGGGCAAAACATAAACGTTACTTAGTCATTGCAGAATTTTTTTCCATTTGACACAAAAGTTAAATATCAAGGCTAGTCATTTTGTGTCTAGGTGCATGATATGAATAAACCAATATTATTTGGAACAGTCGCACTGACACTTCTAGCTGCAATGTCCTTTGTTCCACTAGTCGCTGCGCAGTACGCCGGCGTAGGTGGCGGAGGAGATATAACATTAGAAGATCAGCTGGAACTGGCAAAGAGGAAAGTAGATACGGCTGCAGCGAATCCCGCATCAGGCTCTGGTACTCCATACCTTGACGCAAGCGGAGTTGTCGGTGGTTCCGTGATCGTAGGCGCAGTATTTGGTGGAATCGCGATTGCCTTTATACTAAAGGGCAGAAGCGGAAGATTCGCCAAGAGATAATCTTTTCCTTACTTTTTCTTATTTTATTTAGCCAACGCAAGCCCTACATTGTTCGATTTTTAAGTTGAGAGAGAAATGTATATATCGTACATGAATTGTTCTGATACATGATGAGCCCTTTGTTTGGCATGCTCGTAGGTATTCTGTCCAACTTTGCTGGTCAGATAGGTCCAGCTTATGACCCACTCTTCTATGACGTGATGGTCTACATATTTGGAACTATAATGTTTGCAGTATTCCTCCTTGGAGTTATTGCATTCTGGCTAAGAGTACACGGCTTGGGCGGAGACACCAGAGAAAGCTGGGTATCTGAACTAGACAAGCACTTTGAAAAAGAAGGCATTGGTCTGATACCTGACAACGGAAAATACTGGTAAACTTCCACTCTTTTTCATTATTTTAAAATTCTATTTGTAATCTAAATTGTATTTCAGACTAGGTTTCAGGTGGCAAAAAGTCTTGTTCCTTTGAAGTATCTACATTCTTGGTAACAAACTCTCCTCTGTAATGGTAACCATTTTCAAGCTTGGCATGAATAAAGTCTGGCGATTCTACTCCATTGACAAGGATTTTTGATCTAGACTCATCCACGTCGCGAAGAGGAAACTTCCATATCCACAAAAAGTGTCCTACCTCAAAGTCGTATTTTTCGTCCCATTCTGCATAAATCACACCATCATTTGAAATTGTGTAAAGTGATTTCTGGCACCCTTCTGAAAAACCAACATTTGCAGGGATGTCTGCTTTTTGTCCATCCACTATGACTTCGAGTGTTACAGAAATTTTGTAATTTGTATTACGGTTATTTATGCACTGCTTGAGCGGATCATTTGCACTAAGCTGGCCTTGTAAAGCAGTACTCCCTAATCCTATACTTACTGCAACAATGGCAGTTATGGTAAGAAACTTGATTGTCTGTTTGCGCTTTGCAGGATCACCCATCCCAGGCCAAATCATAGCACCCATCTGGTGGCTAGAGTTATATGATTATTGTTCAGAAAGGCGGTTGCTTTAGAGGCGTAACATAACTCTGCTATAAAATGATCTTAATTGATCACACTATCTTATTGTATAGAAATTAAAGAAAATGAAAAGGAAGGGGATTTTAGATTACTTGCCAGGGTCTAGTTGCAAAGGTGACTACGTATCCCACTGCAATGATTATTGACTGGTATGCAATGTTGCTATATGGGATAGGCTTTGTGATCATCTCGCCTTCAACTACAACCGTCTGTCCTGGACCAAGTCCTGGACCTATGCTGGCAATGTTGAGCTGGGTGTGCAAGTGATATACAGCTGGCTCAAGTGCCTTTACTGTCATTGTATAGTCAACTACTCCGTTTCCTGGTATGTCAAAGACATTGCCGGGTGGATCTCTTGAGACAAACTCCCATCTGTTACCTGCGTTTGCTGATTCACTAAAGACAGAAAGCCATGCTCTCAGGTCTCTTTGCACGAGGCTTACTAGGGTTCCTTTTACGGTGATAGTCTCACCAGTATTGATAGACTGTCTTGACCACGTCTCGTCTTCTATCCTAACAAAACGACTTTGCAGTTGTGCCTGCACACCATGTGCTTCTGCTTGCTGCAGCATTTGACTTAGAGACGGACCAACTGTTCCCAGTGCTACAATCACACCAAGTGCTGCTACGATTAATTTTTTATTTACCATAGTTATCCCGTAACTATCCATCAGAGAAAGTACAATGATATATGTTTTGCCTTTGGTGAGATGCATTAAAACGAAAAATCAAGTGAAAATCAAGCTTAACATCAATGTTAATCATAGCCATGCACTTTTTCAATATTATAATTATTACTAATTTTATGAGCCATAAAATAGAAATTTACAATAATAATATAATGATATTCATAAAATCAAACAAAAATTAGACCTCCACGAGGCTCATGCTTTATATATAAAACTAACATCATTTGCATCATGGCACAAATGCCAGCACTGATTCCAAAAGAAGTCGAGATCCATAGACTGAAGAAGATATGGATGATCGTCATTGCTATGGGATCTACAGCTGCATCAGTGGAAGTCGACAACTTTGTCGATGGTTCACTGCATCAAACTTCTATCAGAGATAGTGCATTTACACCAGCACACTGGTGGCTATACAGCCACTTTGTAGCACTGCCATTAGGTTGGGCTGCTGTCTCGATATATGATAGAAAGGTGCCGGTCCTGAGGGGTCCAAACAACTCCATGAACACTGGCCTTAAGATGACCATTCTTGGCTATCTGGCTACGATGTTTACGATCGGTGTCAACGAGATGTGGCACTTCTGGTATGTCGAGGAAATCTTCGCAGTACCAAACCACTGGATGTTCAATATGGGTGTAGTCGTGGCCTTTATGGGCGCTCTAGCATATGTAGTTAGAGTATATGCACGACTGGTCGAACTTGGCGCAGAAACACCAGGCGAGAACCCATACGTTGCAGAAATGTACAAGATGGCCCTAGAAGGCAAACTGTACAGTAGATCTATCCCATAGAAAAAGTGCGCAAAAGCGCACACTTTTTTCTTATTTTTTAGAAATTTCTAGCAAAAGCAATTTTTCTCTCTCAATATAAGAAAAGACTTAAAAGCACATGTTTTATTATATTGCCAAATGACCTTACCAAAAGGATTTGGTTCTGGCGGTGGAGCGTCTAGTTCAGACGTCAATAAGATGATCGGCAGACGCATGGAGAACTATTTAGGAATAATCACTGCTTCATTCCTTGCTGCTTGGTTAGCAACATTTGGTGGAACGGCAGTTGGGTATTACTATTATCCATGGGCTTATCCAGCACAAAGTGGACACTTCGCGTTTATAGTACTGACTATCATTGAGAGCATAGGTTACATATTCTGTGTCAAGGTTGCAGAAGAAGGTTCGTCAAAGAACAGCAACGGAGTAGTAGCTGGAGTCCTAGCCGCTGTCTTTGTGGCTACAGTCTTGATAGTCGCATTTGTTAACGGATAGAAATATCCAATTCACATTTCTTTTATTATTTTCATGTAATACTGTATAGTAAGTAAAAAGACTCAAAAATACACATAAAATTTTATATACCTAACCTCTTCACTACTGGATAATGGTCTGGCTAAGACGTTGTACTCACTACTTGTTTATAGTAGTGGTCGCAGTCAACTCTACCTTGTTGACAATTAATGCTGGAGACTACATATTCTACTCAGACTGGGCGTGGACATCCTTTGTGGTATTCTCACTATCACAGACGCTCATGCTTTCAGTCGGTGCAGTATACTACCTTACGTTCACTGGTGTTCCAGGAACAGCAACATACTATGCACTGATAATGACAGTGTATACGTGGATTGCAAAGGGAGCATGGTTCTCACTAGGATATCCATATGACTTCATTGTTACACCGGTTTGGATTCCATCAGCAATGTTGCTGGATTTAGTATACTGGGCAACAAAGAAGAACAAGCACTCACTGATCCTAATGGGTGGTGTACTGGTTGGAATGTCTCTGCCATTGTTTAACATGGTAAACCTCTTGCTGGTCGCAGACCCGCTTGAGACTGCATTCAAATATCCAAGACCATCTCTGCCTCCATACATGACTCCTATAGAACCCCAAGTAGGCAAGTTCTATAACAGTCCAGTTGCGCTAGGTGCGGGTGCTGGTGCTGTACTGTCAGTTACAATGACAGCGTTAGGCTGCAAGCTGACCACGTGGACATACAGATGGATGGCAGCTTGGTCCAAGTGGGACTAAATTCCCCTCTTTCCTTTTACTTTATTTTATTTCCAAGATACGTATTACGTTAAAATCTATATCTGATTTACCTTAACGAGCTTTCAATAATTTTTGATCAAAAGCTCACAATGACCAGTTCTCTTTTTTGAGTTAGAATTGATAAAACGATTTGAGTTTATCTCAATTATGCCATTGGAATAATCCGAGTAAAGATCTAAAATCTCTTTTGACTTGGAATTTGAAAGCATCACCTTACATCCTCTTGAATCTAATTTTTCAAATTCTACAAACAATCTTTTCTGATCCTCATATCCAAAGCTGTCGTTTGTGTAGCTTGTAAAGTTTGCAGTATCACTTACTGGTTGGTATGGTGGATCAAGATACACAAAATCATTTTTTTGTGCCATTTCAAGAGCCGTGGTAAAGTCTTGGCACTTTATTGAGATGTCTTTTGACTGTATTGCTTGACTTACTGCAAGAAGGTTTTCCTTGTTTACTATGTTTGGATTGGTATATTTTCCAAGTGGAACATTGAATTTTCCTTTACTGTTTACCCTGTATAATCCATTAAAGCAAGTTTTGTTTAAAAAGATCAATCTAGAAACTTTGTCAATTTGATTTTTTGGATTGCTTTCTCTGACTTGATAATAGTATTGTTTTGGATTTTTGAAATATTTTTTAGAGTGTTCTTCAAGTGCAGCAATCAGTTCATCAACTCTATCACGTATAGTAACATATGACAGTATCAGACTAGAATTCAAATCTGATACGTAACAGTTGAGTCTTGGATTTTCGGAAATGAGATGAAAGAAGACCGCGCCGCCTCCTAAAAATGGCTCAAAATACGAATCAATTTTTTTTGGTATGTATTGCGACAATATAGGTAGCAGCTGTCGTTTACCACCTGCCCACTTGACAAATGGTTTTGGTTCAAGTGATAAAATTTGCTTGTACTGTTGCTTCAATAAAGAGTGATTGCAAAATTTTATTTCGCATAATATGACAACAAAAGATCACATACTAGGCAACATTTTTTAATCTAAATCATGAGACGTGTTAAAGCTAATCAACATGAGATGCAATTAGAAAATATAAGCTCCGACCGGGATTTGGACCCGGGACCTTTACCTTACCAAGGTAACGCTCTACCAGGCTGAGCTATCGAAGCATAACAAGCTCGCTTTACTGAATCCTTATTAACCTTAGTTTTGAAAAAATTTTTTCATAAAACGTTTAATTTCTACAACTTTAAGCTAATAAAACGCAGGAGTCGCCGAGCCTGGCCAAAGAAGGCCTAGCCTTTGGACGCGCGGGACTTAAGATCATAAAACATGGGTGATCCCGTCTCTTAGGGGTTCGTGGGTTCAAATCCCACCTCCTGCACTTTTTTTATCTTTGGTGCTTGATTCCCCTTGCATTCAAAACTTCGTAAACATCAGGAAGCGAAAAAACAAAACCAACATGGAAGCAATCTTTTTCTTCACATAACATGCAGTATAGCTCACCGTTTTGAATTGCAACCTCAGCAATTCTATTTTTTATGTTGTCTTTTACCACGACTCTGTTATCATCAACTGCAATCTTTTCAAGCTTTGGCGCGTATCTTGCAAAGATTTCATCCTTTTGCATTAGATCTTCCATCATGTAAGTGATGTATCCTGCAAAGCTGTTGATGCCTTTCATTGCAAGATCTTGTTTGTTTTTCTTGTAAACATCATGAAACTTATTGTATACAGCTTCAGAAACCGTTATGGATTTGAATCCTGCTTTTGGCATTTTACTTACCTATTACCGTACTTTAAAGTAATCAAGTATTTAATGTTTCTGGGTTGAATCTATAATCGAATATGTTTTTAGATCTAACCGATTATCTTTTTGTCTTACTGATTTTCAAAAATGTAGAAACCTTGTTTTTAAGTATTTGGTATTATTGATACGCGTTTTTTATTTATTGTAATTGCAAAATGAAGGCAAGTACAATCCTAACAGATTCAGACCATGCCATAGTACCCACAACAGGAGGATCCACGTCCTATCCTCCTGTTGGTCTATTTTTTTGGTAATGCTTTATACCTGAAGATCATTTTCAAGGCTTGTGGGTCGTAGTTATCAGACTGAGAAGATAAAGGAAAAACTAATTGATGTTTTGCGTGACTCAAAGACTGGACTTTCTGGCATTGAGATAGCCGAAAGGCTTGGAATCAATAGAATTACCATGACAAAATACCTTAACGTCCTTGCTGCTGAGGGGCTTGTAAAGCAAAAAAACGTAGGGAGTGTCAATCTATGGTTTATGGAAGAAGGAGTAGAACAGCTCCATTTTCCAGCCGATTTCTTTCAAGTCAAAAACAAGTATCTTCAGTATCTTCTCTCAGGATCAAGCAGAGAGGCCCATAACATACTTAGAAACTCGCTTCATTCTGGAGCCGATCCTACAAGGATCATTACAGAGGTCATTATTCCTGCAATAGAGTCAGTCCAAGATTCATACGAGAAGGGAAAGATCGGAAAATCAGAAACAAATTTTCTTGATGGAATAATTTCAAGTTCCATACAGATTATCAATCTAAATGAAGTTGAAATCAACTCTAAAAAAAATGTAGTTGTTTTTTCCGCAGATTCTCAGAGCACACTTTTGGCGCAAGCAGCTGCTGGAGCCTTTCATGCTGATGGCTGGAAGGTGTCACAACTTGGAGACATGTCTTCTGCAATCGATGTTATGTTTGATATTGATCTACAAAAATTCCTAAACAAGATGTGGATAAAAAAGCAAGGCCTAATGGTAATTGTTATATTCTCAATCACAGAAGGCGGACTCAAGTTTTTTTCTGAAGCTGTTAATGCATGTAAAGCAAAGTTTGGTAAGGCCTTACATCTAGTTCTTTGTACAAAGCTTGCAAAAAAAACCAAAATAAAGGCTGACTTTGCATCAGAGGATTTGGAAGCAGTGCTACAGTGGTGCCAAACAGTCTACGAAAGTTCGCATCTTTAGTGGTCTAAAATTTTTAGTATCTTAAAAGTGACCTTAGCAAAATCAAGTTCTCTTTCTGCAGATACTAACATAACATTTTCATCAACTGGAAAACTCATCACTACCGCTTTTTCTCTGTATGACATTGCAAACTTTACTGGCCCAAGCTGCTTATCAAACTCACGTCGCATCTTGGTCCTTAAAACAAGTTCCATAAACAACATCTCATCATCCTTTGTGTCTTCAAGTGCTTTTTTGCCTTCTTTCATTCCACCTGCAATAAGTCTACCCTTGTCGTTTATCATCCCTGCAAATCTTATCTTTGGATCAACGTCCATTACCTTTTTGCATATTGCCTCAAAGTCCATTCTATTCTCCTATAACATCTGTACGCTCTCGTGATATACTGGATGACAACAATGCCAATATGAAAGCCGATCTATTTATTGCGATCTGTTGTAATTCATTGGAATATGGTAGCCGAGACAGATTATCAAAAGACACTAGAGTATTACAAGCACCTTTCACTTTTCTGGACTGATATAGTGTATCTTATGGCAAGCAAACCAGCTGCATTAACAGCAGCAGGACCAATGCGAAAGTTTGCAATGCAGGCCAAAAAACTTGCAACTGAAATGATTGAAGCAAACGAGGATCTAATAGAATTTAACACAAGGCTTGCTGAATACTACAAACAGCTTTCAGACACGTGGATTGAAGCACAAAAGATAGTGAATAAAAAAATTCCAGAAATTCCTCAAGATAAAGAACAACTTGAGGCATCTAAACGTGTATGGATTGATATATTTGAAAATGACTTTACACAGCTTTTTGATTCGCCAAAGTTTGGAGAAAACTTTGGTAAATTGATATCAAGCGAACTTGAACTTTCAAAACATTGGAACAACATGCTTGCAGTCTTACTTGAAACAGCAAATGTACCTACCAAAAATGACATAGACGATATCTACAAGGAAATCCATTCACTTCGAAAAAGAATAAGCAATCTAGAAAAAAACGTAAAACAGCCAAGAGTGAAGCATAATGGAAAATGAATTAAAGATAGATCCACAGCTTGTTGAAGAATTCTTAAAATTTAACAAAAACGTGATCGAGGCCCCAAAACTCGTACCAGCTCCAGATGAAATTAATCTTGAAATGACTCCTTATGATGTTGCATATTCTGAAGATAAGGTTCGTCTTCTTCATTTCAATTCTCCCACACAAAAACAACATCAAATTCCACTTGTCATAGTGTACGCTCTCATAAACCGATATCATATTTTAGACATTCAACCACAAAAGAGCTGGGTCAGAAACCTCCTCAACCAAGGCTTTGATATTTACATGATAGATTGGGGAACTCCAACTAATATTGACAAATACTTGGGATTTGATGACTATGTAAACGGCTACATAGATAATTGTGTAGATTTTGTGTGCAGTGAGGCATCTGTAGATAAGGTATCAATGCAGGGATACTGTACTGGCGGTACCTTGGCTACAGTGTATACAGCGCTTCATCCAAACAAGATCAAAAACCTGATTGCTACAGCTCCTGTAATTGATGGTAAACGAGACACAACCGTAGTTGGCAATCTTGCCAAGCATGTGGATGTGGATAAGATGGTGGATACAATTGGTAACATGCCTCCAGAATTCATGTACTATGTTTTCTCTGTTCTGAAACCCTTTGAGCAGGGGATTGAAAAATATATGAAGTTTTTTAGAAATATAGACGACAAAGATTATGTTGATAGTTTTCTGCGTGTTGAAAAGTGGTTAAATGATACGCCTCCAATTCCAGGAGAGCTTTTCAAACAATGGATCAAAGACATCTACCAAGATAACCTCTTAATCCAAAACAAGATGTATGTTGGTGGAAAGCTAGTATCGCTAAAAAATATAACAATGCCACTATTCACGCAAGTAGCTGTAGGGGATCATCTGGTCTCGCCAGAGAGCAGTATGCCGTTACATTATGCAGTCGGAAGTGAGGATAAGACTCTAAGAATTTATCCCACCGGGCATGTTGGTATGATAGCAAGCTCATTCTCACAGAAAAAAGTACTTCCAGAGCTTGGTCAATGGTTACAAGAAAGATCTAATAAATAAAAAAGGGAAAAGCTCCTTACACTAGTTTCGTGTAGGTGTGCATGCCGAGATCCAAGATTGTAGTATGTTCTTGTTTAGTTCAGCGAATGCTTTTGCATTGTCGTTGAATGTTTTAACGTTCTGTCGTGTTGTATCAATTGCAGCTAGTACTATTTTGTTTTGTACTCCGCGTGCTTTGATCATCTCTTCAGTTGCATCATTTACTAGTTTTATCACGGCTGCTGGCACGTTTGTATTTATTCCAGATTTGGTTGCAAATTCTTGCTGGTAGGAAATAGCTGATTCAATTGCATTTTTCCATGCTGCAATGTATTCTTGCTGAAGGTTTGTGATTGATTGTAGATATTGCGGTAATGTCTTTTCTACTTCGTCAAAGTACTTGTCTACATTCTGTCTGTATATTTCATAGATCTCTTTTGATTCGTGTGCTGTTGCTTTACTCATTTTTTCACCTCACTTTTTGATTTTTTCTCGATAGGAATGATTACTACTTGAACGAGGTCTCCTTCTTTTAGTCCAAGTGCGTCTCTTTCCGCTTCGGGAATCGAAATTCTTCCATTGCTTCCAACTGCCGTCTTAAATGCACCCCATGACACAAATTGTGGCATTGACTGGGCGAGTTTGAATGCGTTGTCTATTGTCTTTGATTGCATGCTTCCAAGGTTTTCCATAAAGTCAGACTGGACTTTTGCTCCCTTGCTTGCAATTTCTTTTAGTGTCTCTACTGGATCAAACTCTTGTTTCTGAGTCATCATAGAACCAAATGTCTTCATGAACTCAAGCTGGGCCTTTCCACTTTTTTGTATCCATTCCTTGAACATCATAGTTGGATCATATAGGTTATCTTTACCATTCATAGGTTTTATTTACCATAACCAGTATATATAGGTAATGGTACTGGTTGGTATACAAAACCATTTATTGGTTCAAAAATTTAAGCACTATCTCAGAAAACTTTGCTGATTCTTCAACATACGGAGTGTGGCCACAGCCATCCATTTCTACAAACTGACAGTTTTTGATGTATGAGAGAAACTCCTTTGAATACTTTATAGGAATAAGCGAGTCATGCTTTCCCCATATGACTAGGGTGGGTACTAGGATTCTTGCAAGCTCTTCAATCATGACCTCTGAATTTCTGAAACCCAAAACCGTAGACATGAAAGTCATCTTTGCGTTTGGCAAAGTCATTCTTTGAACAAAACCTTCTATGGTGCTGGAATCTACATTCTTGCGAGGTCCTGCCATCATCTGAAAGGCGGTCTTTGCACCGTCCTGGCTTGGATACAGGGCTGCCATCATATATGCATCCAAGGTAGGAGTAGAGTGCTTCATGAATCCAGAAGGTGATACTAGAACTATCTTTTCGATCATTTTACTTTGGGTTATTGCGCACTCGGCAACAATTTGTCCTCCAAGTGATGAACCCACCAGACTTGTTTTACTGATACCGACAGTATTTAAAAAGTCAAAGAGGAATTGTGCAAAAAATTCTGGCGTATAGTCTACAGAAGGCTTGTCACTATACCCAAATCCTATTAGATCAGGCGCAATTACATGGTATTTTTTGCTAAGATGGGGAATTACATGTGCCCATCTTTCAGCCGAGGCTCCAAGGCCATGAACAAGAACAACATTACTGCCTGTTTCCCCCTCCTCAAGATATCTGATCTTGTTTGCACCGATCTTGATGAATTTCTCTTCCATCAGTACTGTTCGTTCGTAGATTCATGAAACAGATAAGTCTTTTCCATAAAAAAAGTGGGCCGAATGGGATTCGAACCCACGACCTTTCGATATCTGAATATAAGTTTATCAGTCGAACGCTCCAGCCAAGCTGAGCTATCGGCCCAAGAAATTTTCCACTACCACGGCCATTTAAGTTTGCTGGCTTTTCCATTTGATGGAGCAGCCCATCGATGGTTCAAAATCTTTCTCTATTTTCCTTCCTTGCAGCAGCTTTTCTATGTTAAGAATCATTGTTTTTTCTGTAGCAACATCTTCTGGACTCATAGCATTGTCTATCCTTCCATGAAATACAAGTCTCCTTTCCTGATCGAAAAGAAATGGATCCGGCGTACACACAGCTCCGTATTTTCTTGCAACCTGCTGTGTTTCATCTACAAGATACGTAAATTTGATTCCTTTTTCCTTTGCAAACTTTTTCATGTTCTCAAAGCTGTCGTCTGGATAGTTTGTAGGGTCGTTGCTGTTTATTCCCAGTAGGGCAACTTTGTCTTTGAATTTATCATAAATCTCAACTAACGCCCTTGTCTTTGCCTGTACATATGGACAGTGATTGCACATGAAAACTACAAGCAAACCCTTGTAGTTTTTGAATTCTGAAAGTGAGTGCATCTTATCGTCTATTCCCAAAAGCTCAAAGTCTGGTGCCTTGTTGCCAGTCTTTAAGACAAGTTCCGATTTTAGCAGTACCATAAAAAATTGTTTGAGTCCTGTCAATAAAATCTTTGCCAAATAAGGGCAACAATTAAAATCCACACGACTTGCATTCCAGTGATGGTGGGCTGGTAGTTCAGCGGTAGAATACCCGCCTTGCACGCGGGGGGTCAGGGGTTCAAATCCCCTCCAGTCCATCTAGGCTTTTATCTACCAAACGATCTTTTACAGGCTTAAAAACGACCTAAGACTTGACAGAGCCCACGAAAGATGGATTTAAATATTATACTGGTTTTTGCTGTATAGGAGAACTAAATGCCAAGCGAAGAAATAGCAGTTTGGATTCCACTGATAGTGGGATTAGCACCAGGTCTAGTATACTGGTTTGCAATTACCGCTAGGAAAAGCAGAAGGTAGATTATTTACATCTTGACATCTTTTTATTATTTTGTGGCCTAACGCAAGTTTTGTAAAACCTTCTAATGCACGTTGTTTAGATTATGATATACTGTACGTATTAATCACTTTTGACAAGTATTAGTGTATGAAGGCAGCCATCATTGCCATTTTGATAGCATCTTCAATACTGCCAGTAAATCTTGTATGGGCACAATATACACAGCCAAGTACTACCTTGTCTGTCCAAGTCCTAACCCCTTATAGCTACAAGGCAGAAGATGGTTCAACCGTAGTAATAGGTGAGGTACAAAACAAGAATAACTTTCCAGTTACAGGTGTAAAGATTGGGGTCTCTTTTTATGATGCAAGTGGAAAAATTCTAGAATACACGGTTGGTACGACTTTACTCAAGGTAGTACCGGCTGGTGGAAAGGCTCCATTTTCTATCAGTTCAGTAAAGAAAGACCCTGCTATAACAGATATTTCAGTTAATTTGACTGGATTTAATTCGTCTCCTGCAAGACAGCCAGTACTACATATTGTGCCAGGCGTCATGGAGATTTCAGATCAGCTCACACTTTCAGGAACTATTACAAACGGTGGAACAATAGCAACTACTGGAACAAAGATTTACCTACTATCATATGATGCATTTGAAAGAGTTGTTGGTATAACAATAGCAGTACCAGAATCAGGCAACCTTGCTGCTGGACAGTTAGTTAACTTTGACCTAACTTTCACTCCAGACTCAAAAACAAAATCGTACAAACTTGTTGCAGAGTCTGATCATTTCCAGTCGCCTTTGATTGCCGTTACAAATGTTAAAGGAACTCTAAGCGCACCCACAAAACTTGTCACAATATCTGACATTAAAGTTACTGATCCAGCTGGCAACAAGTATGCTACAATATCTCTGGGAGATAATGTCAATATACAAAGCGAAATATGGATAAAGTATTCTGCTGATCAGTCCGCTGAACAACCATATGCTTACTATGTACAGATAAAACGTGTTGGAAACGAAGATGTTCCCAGCATAGTTGAGTTTATAGGAAAAACAGAAGGAGCATTTCATGGTACTGAAAAGCAAGATGTCTCTGTAACATGGGTACCTGAGAACAAAGGGGCATTTTTTATCGAAGTGTACATCTGGGACCTTAATGCGGTGGCACTAGCTAGCCCAAGTTCTATAATAAACGTGGTACTTGTTCAGTAGAGTTAATTTAAAAGAAGACAAAGTACCCTTATGCCGCAATTCAAGCTAGTTGCACTTGGTGGAACATTTGATATAATACACAAGGGACACGTCGCCTTGCTACAAAAAGGATTTTCTATCTCATCTAAGGTCATAATAGGTCTTACAAGCGAGGAGCTTGCAGCAAAAAAAGGCAAGAAGCTTTTACATACTTATTCTCAACGACTTGAAGCGTTGCAATCTATGCTAAGAAAAAATTTTCCAAACTCAAACT
The DNA here is from genome assembly GCA_050749365.1 of Nitrosopumilaceae archaeon. Taxonomy (GTDB): domain Archaea; phylum Thermoproteota; class Nitrososphaeria; order Nitrososphaerales; family Nitrosopumilaceae; genus JBBDNF01. Next base: position 5,434 of record JBOGRG010000088.1, on the reverse strand, counting down.
ATGAGATCAGCAAGCTTGACAATGATTTTGGACCTGCAATCCTTGAAGGAGCAGTAGAAGCCCTCGTTGTTAGTGAAGAAACTATAGAAAAAGGCAAGATACTAAACGACCTTCGAAGTAAAAAACATCTTGCTCCAGTCCAGGTCGTTAGTGTTCCACTAGTGTTTGCACAGGATGGCAAGCGTATCTCAACAACACGAATTAAAAATGACGAGATCGATCCTGATGGCAACTTGCGATGAATTGACAAATAACTTGTCTATCTTTGAGTAATTGGGCTAAAACAAGAAAACACTAGCAACAGACGTTGAAAGAACTAGCTAATCACATGATAAACATGATATCTACTGATGTGACTGAATTAAAGGAAGGCCTCAATCCAGAAAATATTGCTTATTGGTACGAAAAAGTAATAGGAGAAGCAAAAGAGATGGCACCGCCTTGGCTTGCAGACAAGATAAACGTCAAACAGGATCCAATACTTCACATGAAGTTCAACGTGGATATATCAAAGCGCGCTGTGAGGTATTTTATGATGGCTATAGATAACAACATTGATCAGATGCCATATTCTACACGGCTATATTTTCTCAAGGTCCAAGAAATAATGACTAGTGAGATGGACAAAGCTCTAGTCTAGATCATTCTTTTGTGATTTCAACCATGTTTTCAAAGATTGCGGTATTTGTGATTGTATGCTTTTTTTCAATAACAGACTGGATAAAATCTGCAAAAGATTCTGCTTCGGCGCCATCCTTTAAAAGAACACTATGTGCAGACTTGTCCTTAAGAGATACAATCATTTCGTTATCAACAACTTCTAAAATTCCCGTGATGAACGTCTCCTTGTCTTCTTTGACATAAATTAGACTTGCAAGTTTCTGCGCTTCGTATTTGTCTTCGCAGACGATCTTTTTCTTCATTATTTTATTCAAACAAAAATTTGTTTACTTGATCTTTGACTTTTTCTCTTTTTTTCTTAAACTCTGTAATGAAAGGTCTTGCAGCATCCTTTAGATCGCATTTGCATTCACCGCACAAAAGCTCACCGCCTTTGCACTTTCTTGCTCTGTCATCAGAATCTTTTTCAGAATCAAAAAAGTATCGTAAATACCAAAAGACAGGGCAGATGTTAAAGTTAGCACCAAGCTTGCGTTGCATTTCAACAGTTGGTTGACCACCAGTGAAGGAGTTTGAAATTTTCTTGTCTACTACATCCTCATCATCAGTTGTAAAGATGGCAGTCTCTGGAATCGATGAAGACATCTTTCCATTCATGCCAAGGCCTGGCAGGAACTTGGAATGGATCTGAGCAGGTTTTGGATATCCTATCTTTTCTGCAATGTCTCTAGTCACGCGCCAGTATGGGTCTTGGTCTATGGCCGCAGGTATGAGAACAGGAGTAGGCTGTCCCTCTATTACAGAGGGTAGAAAGCAAGGTGCCGCTTGAATAGGAGGAAATCCAATCATGCCAATATTTGTGGAATTTTGAAAACCAAAGACTGCCTTTACTGTGGAATATGTTATCCTCTTTGCTATCTCAAGTGAAATTGGATATATCTGCTTGATGTCTTTAGAATCTATTAGGATCTTAGTTTTCTTAGAATCAAAACCTACCGCAATTATATCTAAAATGTTTTCTTTTGTAAATTTGGATACTTCGTCAAATGACTTTTCATCGCTGTAGAGAAACTTTTCGTCATCTGTGATCTGAAAGATCAAGTTCGCACCAAATTTGTCCTGTAGATATTTTGTGAAAATCCACGGAAGAAGATGACCCATGTGAATTAGACCAGATGGACCTCTACCAGTGTACAAATAAAACTTGTTTCCTTTTTCATATTCTGACAAAATCTTATCAAAATCTCTATGGCTAAAAAAATATCCTAACCTCAACATTGGATGCAGATCACCAGCTATCTTTTTTATTCTGTCAAGAAGTTGTGGTGAAATTTTTTCTGTTCCAAATTTTTGTACAAGCTTATCATAGTCAACGTCTCCTTCGACACTCCATGGAGTGACTGTGAACTCGTTGCCTGACATTCATCATTCAGATAGGTTAAGGTTTAAAAAGTCTTTTCTGCTCTTTGTGATAATGTCGCAAGTTCTTCATCCGATAGAACATAAAATAATCAAGACTCTAAAGGAAATGCCAAATCTAACTCATGAAGATCTTGCAAAAAATAGTCATCTTGCTATAGATCAAGTCCGTCGAGGTCTTGAGTGGCTCAAATACAAAAAGTTAGTAGAAGTCCATGAATCTGAGGTAATTTTTGTTAATCTTGGAAATAACGGTAAAGTGGCAAGCCTTGAAGGTCTCCCTGAGAGAAAGCTCGTGCATTATCTTGCCAAGCACGAGGGCAACACCGTTGAGAGTGTAAGAACAGTACTTTCTGAATCAGAGTTTAACGCGGCAATAGCAAATGCAAAACGAAATGGTTGGATTGAGATAACAAAAGAAGAGAACTCTAGCATAATATCACTAAAAAGTGATAACCCCTCAGCAGAAGAAGAACTAATTCGTCTTCTGGCTGAAAAAACTCGAGTTCAAGTTTCAGAAATACAGAACAAAGCGGCACTTGAATTTCTGAAAAGAAGACCAGACTTTCTTGTTTTTGATTCAAAAAAATCTACGGTAATAAATTTAACACCACTAGGAGTGAAGACTGCAGAAAAACTATCTGAGACAGTAGGAGAAAGAAAACTTACAACTGAGATGCTTACAAGTGGAAAGTGGAAAGAAACCTCGCTTGCACCAATTGATGTGGAGGCAGCTGCACCAGAAGTTTTTGCTGCAAGATCACATCCTCTGCAAGATGTCATAAGCGAAGTCAGAGAAAATTTTGTTAGTCTTGGATTTACAGAAATACTTGGGAACCTTACACAATCAAGCTTTTGGAACTTTGATGCGCTTTTTACTCCACAGGATCATCCAGCGCGCGAAATGCAGGACACATTTTATCTCAAAGACATATACGCAACCAAAGTTGCTACGCCTGCACAAATCAAAAAAGTATCCCAGTCTCATAAAAGAGGCTGGAAATATGACTGGAAACTTGTAGAAGCACAAAGAATGGTTTTACGAACACATACTACATGTGTTACAATACAATATCTTGCAGATAACAGGCCTGATGAGGCACGAATATTTTCTGTCGGTAGAGTATTTAGAAATGAGAAGGTAAGCTACAAACATCTTGTAGAATTTAATCAAGTGGAAGGAGTAGTGGTGGGCAAAAATGTCACACTACGAAACTTGATGGGATTACAGCGCGAATTTTACTACAAGATGGGACTCAAAAAAGTGAAGTTCTGGCCCACCTTCTTTCCTTACACTGAACCATCATTACAATCAATGGTGTACAACGAGAGACTTGACAAGTGGGTAGAACTTTTTGGTATGGGAATATTCCGACCCGAAGTCACAAAACCGCTTGGAATAACAAACCCTGTTCTTGCTTGGGGGGGAGGAATAGAAAGAATTGCCATGCTCAAATTTGGATTAGATGATGTTCGTGAGCTTTACAACAATAATCTTGGGTGGTTAAGGAGTGTGCCAAAATGCCCGTAGTGATTTTGTATTTTGATAGACTACAAAAACTTCTTGGCAACAAAGTGTCCAAGGAAAAAATTGTTTCGACACTCCCCCTTATCGGATTAGACATTGAAGAACAGGCAAGAGATTACATAAGTGTAGAATACAGTCCAAATAGACCTGACTATTCTACGGATTATGGAATTGTCGCTGGGCTTCAAGGACTTGTGGGAATTAAAAAGGGCGTACCACGACTTTCAATTAAAAAAGGAAATTATGCTATAAGAGTAGATTCTTCTGTCAGGAAAGTAAGGCCGTTTATTACTGGAATCGTCGCAAGAAATGAAAGACTCGATAACGAAACAATAAGACAAATAATTACGATGCAGGAGGATTTGCACAACGGAATAGGAAGGAGACGAAAAAAAACATCTATTGGAATTCACGATCTTGACAAAATTTTATTTCCTCTAACATATACAACCACAAACAAGAATCACAAGTTTATCCCTCTTACGTCGTCCTCTGAGATGACAATATCTGAAATTCTTGAAAAAACAGATGTTGGGGTGAGATATGGGAACATACTTGGCAACTCTGCTAAAGTACCTATTATTGTGGATGCAGCTGGTAACACAATCTCATTTCCACCAATAATAAATTCAGCTCTTACAACAGTATCACAAAAAACACAAAACCTTCTAGTCGAAGTCACTGCTGTAGATAAAAATGTCGCTGAAGATACACTGGCGGTAGTTGCAAATACACTTCAAGACGCAGGCTTCAAGCTATATTCAATAAAAATTTCAGGAGCAAACAATTCTTCGCCATTACTAAATTCAAGAAATATTGTACTTGAAGTTGAGCTTGTGAACAAAATACTTGGTCTTGATCTATTACCTTCTATTATTACATCATCACTTAGAAAAAGCAGGCTAGATGCTATCTCAAGAGGAAACAAAATCATATGCACAATTCCAAGATACAGAACAGACATTTTTGGCCCTATGGATCTTGTAGAAGAAGTTGCACTTGGATACGGCATAGATAATCTAGAACCTACAATTCCTACATCTAATTATGCAGGACAAAAAAACAAGATCACACATGCGCTAGACTCGCTAAACTCAGTAATGGTTGGCCTTGGATATTCTGAAGTGATGAACTTTGGTCTTGTAAGCAGACAGGTACAACATGATTTTACGAAAAGGGATCCCTCAAAGATGATCTCAGTTGTAGATTCTAAAAGTCAAGGACATACCATTCTACGTGACGCTATCCTGCCAGGACTGATTGACACTCTGTCACGAAACATACACGAGCCTTATCAACAAAAGCTCTTTGAGACCGGTGTGGTATTCTCAAAAACCAATGAAGTTAATGAAGAGACTCATCTTGCGTGTGTCTCTGCCCACAATGATGCTAGTTTTACTGAAGTAAAATCAGTCCTACAGTCTGTTCTTAAAACTGGATTTGGCATAAATTGTACTACAAGCATGTCATCAAACACGATGTTCTCAGAAGGTAGGATTGCTAATATTCTTGTTAACAACAAAACAGTAGGTGTGATTGGTGAGATCTCTCCGCAAGTAATTGAGAACTTTAAACTAAGAATTCCTGTAGTTGGCTTTGAAATAAAGCTCACTGGATTAATATTTGACTAGACAACAAATTATTATGCCCTCAAATGCACGCAGACGGACTGGAATGATAAAACATGATTTTTGGTCCACCCAGCCGTGCGACATTGGGCACCCCGGTATAAGAACAAGGATGAGGGTACGCTAAAGCTACCAATGACTTTTTGTGGGTCAGAACCGGGGAACATTTTATTAAAATTCAAACGAAAAAGCCATAAAACCAGTGATTACAAAATTAGCAAAGTATGAAAAACTATTG
>JBOGRG010000087.1:0-3339 GCA_050749365.1 Nitrosopumilaceae archaeon | reverse complement strand
CTCTTTTGATTATTACATTTTCTATTGGATTTTGTAGTTGATCTTCTACTAAAGGAAATAGTGGAATAATATTTTCAGCTTTGGGTATTGCAATCTTCGGAGTCTTGCTTTGCCAGTTTTGTACTTCATTGGGCTTTTTTAATGATGAAGCTTCATGCATCTCAATTATTTCTGGATAATCTACATCATAGTTTGATATTGGTTCTGTATGTAATTGTAATTCAGATACATCGGGTGTCTGATCTGAAACGCTGTCGGTAAATCCTATAGGCACCAGTGCAAGCGATACTTCTTTTTCTTTATTCAAACCCAAAAGTGAATTTACTGAATCGTCAACGAATCCTGCTACTACTTTTGATGACAATCCATGTGCAGAACTGATAGCAAGGGTGTTTGCAATGATGGTTCCACAGTCCCAAAATGCATGCCTGTATTCCCGTGCCTGATACTTGACAGTATTTCTTGAAAAGATATCAGTATAAACCAGGATGAGAGGCGCATGTTTTATGGCAGTATCATAACCACTTGCACGAACCAAAACATCATGATAATCACCAAGTCGCAACAAACTGAGTTTCATTTGTTTTGGATCAAAGTGATACACGCCTGCATCTAGACCTGCAATGGTTTTGCATACTACGTAGATTTCAATATGGTACAATGCCCCAGTGCATGATGCTGCACGAAACTCAAACTCGCCTATTCTTGGAAATTTGATTGTCTTTGTTATGCCACCAGAAAAGTAGAGTATACTTGCAAGAGCACGGATGTCAGGTACTTGTTTGTTATCTGGTTTGATATTTGTTGAAATTGCTTTTATTGCTGGAAAGTTTGTTGGCGATTTTAGTTTAGATAAAGCAAGTGTGTGAAGATCTTTATAGATTTTGTATGGAACTGGTCTGTGCACAGGATCATAATAATGAGGTCTACGAAGCATCATTCCATTTGGGTGCTTTGTCCCATTGTGATAATACAAAGCAGCTTCTGTATCGTAATTTTCCAAATATCCTTTCTTTTTTGTTATCCTATTGTAAAAGTATCTTTGTCTAGTCAGACGGGGTGTTACTTTAATCTTAGGCGCGTGTCAAGTTTTTTTGTGATAAAATTCACTGTAATGGGATAGTATTTTCTGGAAAATAGATTCATGGGTATTTATGCATCTACATTTTTCACAAAATTCTACTGCACAACAGCAAGGATAACAATCACAATTGCAATACTGACAATAACTCATATTGTAATATAGACAACGAAACTAGAAAAAAGTCGCGGTGGAAATAAAATCGTACTTTGCCTTTTTGTTCGCCAGTCTCAGAAGATAACAAAAATTAGATGTTTGCTTGTTCTCCTAATTTGGATAGAACCTTTCATATCTTGTGATTTTTGTGTGAATACTCAAACTCTCAATGGTTTGAGTTAAGAAAAAAGGTCATGGTTTGTTCCAACCCTCAAATCCGCCCTCAAGGTTAACAGATTGAAATCCCACCTTGTTAAGTTCATCTGCTGCAATGTTGCCCCGGTAACCTGCCGAGCAATGTGTACAGATCTTCTTTCCTTTTAGATGATCAAGTTTTCCTTTCTTTGCATTTCTAATTAATGCGCCCAGTGGCATGTGAGTAGATCCCTCGATTGTCCCTTGGGCAAGCTCATCTGGTTCGCGAACATCTATTATTGCAAACTCCGATTTTTTTGCTTTCAGATCTTTTGCTGAAATGGTTTGTGCCATACCCGATTATTACTTGTAATTACCTTTAAAGTTGTAGTATGTAATTTTGTATTCTAATTAGAGAATTTGTGGCAAAGATCTCTATTGTAGTAATAAAATACTCAATGCCAAATTACTCTATAATGGACACGCAAATATACTAACAAATTATTGTTCTACAAGTGAGTTTGCAAACGAAGATTGGACTAAAAAATATGGATGCTAAATGTAACCAAAATGTTATTGAATAGCTACGCTTCTATTCCATAAGTATGTCTAGGCCTAAAGAAAAAGATACAAACCCAAAGTTTACCCCTTCCAGTACTGGCAGACGGCATACAAGATTTCGACGATAGCTCCTATGGATTCACAGCAAAAACAATCCATTGGAAGCGGGTTGGTTTGTCCATATTGTAAAAAGCAAGGCCAGATTGTAAAACTTGAACTTACTGAATCAATGCTTTTGTTATGTCGAAGATGCTCACGAGCATACATATCAAGAGAATACGGGAAAGAGAAACTGCAATTTGGACCTCCCTTGTAGCACAATTTTGTTGAATTATGGTTGAGTTCATGCTTAAAATTTTATTTCATCAATTTTTGTAGCCAAGATAAAATCATTCTCACTCAATCCACCTATTGAATAGGTTGTAAGTGCTATTCTTACCTTCTTGTATCCAATAAAAATATCTGGATGATGTCCTTCGTCTTCAGCAAGCTGTCCTACGGCATAAACAAAATTCAAACCATCCATATAGGTTTTAAAGCGATATTCTTTTTTGATGCAATTATCTTTTAACAACCAGCCATCTAACTTTTTTAAATAATTTTGTACTTGTTCCATAGTCAAAGGTGGAGTTCCACCCTCACAAGGTACACATTTCTTTTCTGTCATCGTTTATACAATCACCTCTTAATCAGATGTCCTCCAAATCACTTTGAATCGTCTTTTTCAAGTTCAGCGAAATCTGGTTGTGTTTCTTTATCTAAATCACAAACAGCTTGAGCTTCTCTTCTTTTTTTAATCCACAAGCTAATTCCAGCTGCAGTCATTCCACCTAAAAGAATTATTCCAGTAATAATCCACTCTAGGCTCATAACGACTTGAACTTCTTCATTGCGCCTTTGGCTAACTTTTCCAAATCATCTTTAGAAATTTTTGTCGGATCATCGGAAGCCAAAGATTTTTTGTAATCTTCTTCTGTCGTTTTTATTTTCTTTTCTTTCATATTATGATATAGTATCCACTAGATAAAAACAAAAAATGAATCGTCGCGTATAGTCTCTATGTATTATGACTGAGCCGATGTATTGGATAATTAGTAACGGCAGGCTCACCCCTCGCCGAAGCTTGGGATCTACACCTCCGTTCTATCAACGCCATCTTCTTTGGCCATCCTTTGTCTTACGACGGGTTGCCTTTTCTCGGGATAGGCTTCCTCCTTAGATGCTTTCAGGAGTTAGCCTAAATAGCTTAGCTGCACGGCCTGCCTTGTCAGACAACCGTTAAACCAGTGGCTACGCTGCTCTGTTCCTCTCGTACTCGGAGCAACTTCCCCTCAAGCAACCACGCTTCCATCAGGCAGAGACCGACCTGTCTCACGACGGTCTAAACCCAGCTCATGTTCCCCTTT
>JBOGRG010000086.1:0-1498 GCA_050749365.1 Nitrosopumilaceae archaeon | reverse complement strand
TAATTGGAAGTGGTGAAGAATTTGCCGTGGTCTTTGCAGCAATTGGAGTGCAATACAGTGAGGCACAGTACTTTAAGCGAAGTCTTGAAGAATCTGGTGCTCTTAAAAGAAGCGTACTTTTTCTTAACCTAGCTGATGACCCTGCAATTGAAAGAATAATTACTCCTCGTGTAGCACTCACAGTAGCTGAATATCTCGCATATGATCTTGGTATGCATGTTCTTGTCATACTTACAGATATGACAAATTATGCAGAAGCTTTGCGTGAAATTAGTGCAGCACGAGAAGAAGTACCAGGAAGAAAAGGATATCCGGGATATCTATACACAGACCTTTCAACAATTTACGAAAGAGCAGGAAGACTACGTGATAAAAAGGGAAGCGTAACACAAATGCCAATACTTAGTATGCCAGCTGATGATATTACACATCCAATTCCCGATCTGACTGGATATATCACAGAAGGACAGATCGTGTTAGGCAGAGATTTGTTTAGAAAAGGAATCTATCCACCAGTTAATGTTTTGATGAGTCTTAGCAGGATCATGAAAGATGGTGTAGGTGAAGGAAAAACACGTGCAGATCATATGGAGATTGCTAACCAAATGTATGATGCTTATTCAAGAGCACAAGAAGTAAGAGCGCTTTCTGAAATTGTAGGAAAAGCAGGACTTACTGGTGTTGATATAAAATTCATGGACGTTGGAGATGCATTTGAACAAAACGTTTTGTCACAAGGTGTAGACGAAAACAGAGTTCTTGAAGAAACACTTGGATTAGAATGGAAGACAGGCTCTATCTTACCAAAAGGTGAGCTTACCAAAGTCAAAGACAAGTTTATCGATCAATATTACAAGGCGAGCTAAATGTCCTTTGGACAAAATGTTACTGCAACAAAAATAGAGCTTCTCAAATACAAACGATCAAGCCAAGTAGCAAAGATGGTACAAAAAATTCTTGACGACAAGCGTGAGGTCTTACTAAAAAGAATAGATGAAATGATTAATGAAGCAACAAAAGCTAGGGGAGACATCTGGAATCCACTCCAGGACATATACAGATCAGTTAACGATGCATATCTCTCATTAGGTACAAACACTGTTGATTCGGTTGCACAATCCACACCAGCTGTAATGCAAGTAGATGTAACAGTCAAACGTGTAGTAGATGTGTCAATTCCTGCTCTTACTGTAAAAGAAACTGGCACCAAGTCTATGCCTTACGGATTTGCTGATACGAACGCATCAATCGATAGAGCAGCAAAGCAAATCAAGACAATGCTTGCACAAATATGTAAAGCAGCTGAATATGAAAATTCTATCTTCAGTCTTGCAAAGGCATTAGAAAAAACCCAGAAACTACTTAACGCACTTGAAAACGTCATTATTCCACAATATCAATTACGAATAAAATTCATACTTTCTACACTTGAAGAAAGAGAACGAGAAGAATTCGCAAGGTTAAAAAAAGTCAAGGCGGTCATTGAAAAGAGAAAGGC
>JBOGRG010000085.1:0-3150 GCA_050749365.1 Nitrosopumilaceae archaeon | reverse complement strand
GTTCTAGATACTACTTCTTGACGCTCTAGATTCTTTATCTCATTTAATGCAGTTTTAAAAGAAATACCAGAGTTCTTAGCTATATCTGACACAGAATAATCCCAATCCTTGAATGTGGCAAGAAAGTCTAGAATCTTTGAAGTGCTACCTGGAAATATACTTTCCAAGGGACCACTTTGTAATGCCTTGCTTTTAGAAACCCTCGTTCTTTTCATGACTAACAATTACTAACAGTTAGTAACGGTTAATAAAATTACCCATCATTATGTAATTATTTACATAGTACTTAAATCAGCAGAGATGTAATTGGAACCTAATGGTAGATGATGTAAGTAAAGCAATACTGAGGAAGCTACTTTATGATAATAGGATTGGTGCAAAACATATTTCGCTTGAAAATCTAAAAACTGGATTTCCATCTCACATCAAAGGTGATGTTGATAAAAAACTAAAGAGACTAGTAAAGGATAATCTGATTCTGCAGCATCCTACGTCATATGGTCCTCAATATGCTATTAATCCTCAAAGATTACAAGAAATCATCAACATGCTTGCTGAAAGTAAATGATAGAAATTAGCAAATGAATCCAAAATCAGATTACTATAGTATCTTACTCCCACCGCTCTCGCACTTGCGTAAATGAATTTTTTTCTTATTAAATTACAGTCGGCTGTTGTTGCATGACACAGTGAATTGCACCCATTCCATAAACCAAATCCCTGCAATCAATGCCGATAACTTTTCTGCCCGGAAATACTCTCTGAATAATTCTTAGTGCCGTCTTGTCGTTTTTGTGCCCATATGTTGGAACCAAGACAGCCTTGTTTGCAACATAAAAGTTAAGGTAGCTTACAGGCAGTCTTGTCTTTTCACCTCTTACATTAGAGTGAATCGCAGGAGGCATTGGCACTTTGATGACTTTCAGTTTATTTCCGTCCTGATCAGTTGATTTGAGTAAAATCTCATAATTTTCTTTTAATATAGAATAATTCTCATCATTTTCATCCTCCTCATAGGCACACAAGACAGTTTTTGGATTTGCAAAACGAGCTAAATTATCAATGTGACCATCTGTGTCATCGCCTGCGACACCGCCTTTTAGCCAGATTATATTGCTTACACCAAAATAGTCAATCAAATATTTTTCAATCTCAACCTTTGAGAGATGCGGGTTCCTGTTTTTATTTAACAAGCATTGCTCGGTAGTAAGCAAAGTACCTTTGCCGTTAACATCAACAGAGCCGCCTTCTAGGACTATGCCAGGCCTGAAATTAGCAAGCTGCAGCCTGTTGCTTATGATGTTAGGTATGTGAGTGTCTTTGGCAAGCTCTGTGTATTTTCCACCCCACGCATTGAATATCCAGTGAACAAAAGCTAGCTGCTTTTTTTCTTTGTTTACTACAAAGACAGGACCATAGTCCCTGAACCAGACATCGGCATAGTTCCATACATAGAAATTAATTTTCGAAAGATCAACGCCTTTTTGTTTTAAAAGCTTGGTCACTTTTTCTTTCATCTTCAAATCAGTGACAAACAAATTGACTTGTTCATTTTTGTGCAAAGCCAAAATCATTTTCAGATATGCATTTTCTACTTTCTTGACTCTACTTGGAAATGTAAGAGGTTCATGTGGCCACGCAAGCCATGTGGAGTCATGCCTTTCCCATTCGGCCGGCATCAAATATCCCAAGCTCTTCGGTGTCTCGCTTAAAACACTAGAGCTTAGCAAGCCATAAGTTGAAGGAATTCTATTTCTTAAAAATCCCCAGCCATCCTGCACTCTTTTGTTCATGCCAATATCAAGCTCTGCAACAACAACTTCCTCGCTTTCTGTACTTGCCCTTTTGATCATCCTGCCAAATGCATCGCAGACAAACGAGGCCCCCCAGAATCGAATATTGCCTTCGGTTCCAACTCTGTTTACAGAGGCAACGTGTATGCCATTAGCTATGGCATGAGAGCGCTGGATATTTTCCCAAGCATAGTGCCAGTCTTCATAGGATAAAGGATCGTCTTGAAGATACCCAATTGCAGAAGGATAAAAGATGATGTCTGCTCCCTGCAAAGTCAGGGTTCTTGCCGCTTCAGGAAACCACTGGTCGTAGCAGATTAAAACACCAAAAGACAGATTGCCCGCTCGAAATACCTGATATCCAGAGTTTCCTACATCAAAGTAGCTCTTCTCGTAAAAAAACGGATCATGCGGTATGTGCGTTTTACGATAGCTTCCCATGATCTTTCCATCTTGGCCAATCACAACGGCAGTGTTGTAGTGTTTGCCAGAGTCTAACTCAAATATTGGTGCGATGATTACAACGCCCAATTCTTTTGCAAGACTTGACAGAGTTGTTGTGGTTCCTCCTGGGATGGTTTCCGCTAATGCAGTAGCATCTTTTTTCTCGTCAGTTGGAAAATACTTGGTTCTGTACAATTCTTGCAAACAAATGATTTGTGCACCTTTTCTTGCTGCCTCTCTTATTTTTCCAATGGTATTTTGCATATTGCTGTCAATGTCATCGGAGACACGAGTCTGGACAAGTCCTATAGTAACAGTATTTTTTGCAGACATTACAAGCAACTCTCATCTAAGGTTCTTATTTATCTTTGACTGGTATTTCAAAACCTAGAAAAGCAATACAAAAGACAATCAGGATGTCACTGCTCAATTATACACAATCCCTAAATGCTACATCTATCTAGTGTGTAAAGTGAAAACTATTTTTCTGGCAATTATTGGTATTGCGTTATTATCAATTATTGGCCTAAATCCGCCGCACATGCATGTTCGTGTGTTGCTCCAGCTCCACCTAGAGAGTCACTAGAAAAAGCAGACGCAGTATTTTTGGGAAAGGTAGTAGAAATCAAAAAGGATCTGTCAAATGTAGTATCATCTGCCCAACACATCCCAGTAAAATTTGACGTTCAAAGAGTATGGAAAGGTCCTATTGAAAAAACAATCATAGTATCAACAGCCATCTCCTCAGCTTCATGTGGTTATGAATTTCAGGAAGGTGAGACATATCTTGTATACGCATATGGAAAGGAATCTTTGCAGACTGGCCTTTGCACTAGAACATAGCTATTTGTTGATGTGTATGAAGATCTACACGCACTAGGTGTTGGTACCATTCCTATCAATGTCAATACCA
>JBOGRG010000084.1:0-4637 GCA_050749365.1 Nitrosopumilaceae archaeon | reverse complement strand
CCTCTTCATTGTGTTCACTATTTACCATCGCAGATACATTCACAAGAAGCTATAAAAAATTGTTGTAAAAAAATTTGGAAAGGAGTTTTGTAGCTACTCCGATGAGCTCACTGCACATTTCTTGTTTAATTTTGTTCACAAAATCGTCGGTGCTCGGACTGACTGTCAGTTCAAAAACCATCGGACTCAATCATAGAAATCTGTAAAAATGCTTTTGAAATCAAAAAATCAAGGCCATTAAAGGTACGCTTTTGCTACCTAGTCCAAATATTAAATAGACAAATAAATTATGATTGTCGTGTGGAAACCAAATTCTATCATTAATGCAGACTCTAAAGATCTTTCTAAAATAGGCAAAAACAAGGTTGCACTTACTGTTACTTCCCCGCCTTACCACAATGCGATAAACTACCAAGAGCATCAAAACTCAGACAAGTGGTACAGGGGAACCGCAGGAACGTCTCTTGATAGCTGGCTTGAGGAGATGCAAAAGGTGTTTTCTGAAGTATATGTGGTTACAAAACCCGGTGGTTATTGTTGTATAGTGATAGGCAATGAGATCATTGAAGAAAAAAACAAGCTTCCCCTTCCAGCGTTATTGCTTGTTGAATTGACAAAAAAAGAAATAGGGTGGAGCTTTTTTGAGGAAATAATCTGGAACAAGGTCACAGGCGGAAAAAAAAGATTCAGGGTGACTGTCCAGCATCCATATCCGACATACTACTATCCAAACATCATGCATGAACAAATAATAATTCTCAGAAAGCGTCCGTATTCAAACAAAAAGGACAAAAAAAGCAAGTTATTGCTCAACGATTTAATGAAAAAAGAGGTAGCCAACTCTGTATGGCATATTGCGCCAGTTCCGCCAAGCTATAGAAGATTTCATCCTGCCGCGTTTCCAGAAGAGATCCCTTACAGGCTGATCCAACTTTATAGCAACGTCGGCGATCTAGTGCTGGATCCCTTTGTTGGCAGCGGCCAGACAACAAAAATGGCAAGATTTCTGCGTAGAAAATACCTAGGAGTGGATAAATCGGTAAAATATGTCAAGATTGCAAGAAAACGCACCACCGAGTCCCCCTCTCTTAGAGAAATGCAGCTTGTCCCGTTCTGGAAAAATCCCGAACCCCTTGATATCTAACTAGGCATTAGAATCCTAATTTCTGTGATCAAATTCGTAAAGGTTATCTATGTATGGTCGTCATTCAATTCATGGTTACATCAAATACCAAAGGATATTGTAGAAATGTTGAACAAAGCCATAGAAAATATACTGTTGCTATAAGAAACGCAAAAACTAGACAAGGAGTAATGAACATCTATTGGAGACATAAACGCGAACATGAAGCAATTCTTAGACGACATTTAAGAGAAGAAATGATGCAAGTAAACGCTATAAAAAGAAAAATAAAACCACGATAACTTTCTTTTTTTGTATTAACAAGTATAATGCTAAGATGGTCTTACATTCCCATGCTTTTGACCAAACGCTGCGTAACAGGTGGCATGATAGGCCTTTTTGTCAGCAAAAATCAAATTGTTACGAGTTATACCTTGTCTACAAATTACACATAGATCAACGAATTCAACAGGTTTGTCATTAGTGGGCGGTGACATGGAATAGCTGATTTTTATGGTATAATTTAAAGTGTTTTGAAAATCTCACAAGTCTATTTTTCCACAATGTATTCGTTGTCTACTTCCATGCCAAAGTGTCTTCCAGTTGCTGGCTTGGCATAAGCTAAGACTGTGTCTCCTTTTTTGAGATGAGTCACAGATACCAAATGTCCATTTGGTCTAACAAAGCGTATGGTTTCTGCATTCTGTGCAATAATGCTACCAACTTCATCGCCAATCTGAGCTTTGATCATAAGCATTGGTCTGCTTTCTATCTTGGAGCGACCCACCGTTGCTCTTCTTGCCCTTCCTTTTAAATCCAAGACCAAGACTTCAGAACCAGTCTCTAGCTCTGATAGATATTTTGTGGTTCCATCTGGGGAAATAGTATAGCAATGAACCGCTCCTGCATTTACTCGAAATGGTCTTGGCGATGTAAAGGAAGAACCAACTGATTCATTGTGTACTAGAAACAAAAAGTTTGATCTGCTGCCAATTAGCATTCCTTCGCCTCTGCCAAGCATAGACGCTGTATCCACACATACTCGTTCACCGTTTCCTACTTCTTTTATTTCCAATACTTTGGCTGGCTTTAGATCAAAGCTTCTTGTTCCAAGATATACAAGAGCTTCTCTTACTTCATTAATGGAACCAGTTGAAAATATTACTCCATCAACGCCTATTTCTAAAATAGAAAACATCTTTCTTACTTCCTCGGGATTTTTAGCGGTTGCAAAAATCTTGGTGTGAAGTTTGTGCAATTTTGCTATTATGTTTTCAAGCGGGATTATTTTCCAGTCCTTTACCTCTACTATAACAAAATCAATTCCAGTCTTTGCATGTTTTAAGATGTTTTCTATATCAGTATTGGACAAGACTCTGGCTTTGATTCCAACCTTTTTGCCTTTTGGCTTTGAGGAGGTGATCCTGTCCAGTATGACATAGTTTGCGCTCTGTGAGGTGTGTATGGTTGAGAGCCTAGCCTTTACCCCCTTTAGGCTCTGTGGGTCTACATTAACAGTTTTGATTCCTTCTCTTTCAAGCTCGGTGATGAATTTGCCAAGCTGTCCCCTTGACACTTTAGGGGAAATTATCAATTCCCTACTTTTCGTCAAGTCTTTTTGCAGCTTCCTTTGCAGTAACTTTTCTAAATATGATATCTGCTAAGGCTTCGGTCATCCCTTCAGGGTTCTTGTGTTCAAAGATATTTCTTCCATATGTCACACCCTTTGCCCCTGCTTGCATCGCATCTTCAGTCATTTTCAAAATTTCTTTGTCAGTTTTTGCTTTTGGGCCTCCAGCTATCACAATAGGTACAGGAGTGCTTTTTACAATATTTGCAAAAGAATCAACATCGCCAGTGTATAGTGTTTTTACAATGTCTGCACCGCACTCGGCTCCAATTCTTGCTACATGCCCTACGATCTCAGGATCGTGTGGGTCTTTGATATTCTCTCCTCGTGGATACATCATTGCTAATAGTGGCATGCTCCACTTGTGACAATCATCAGATATTTTTCCAAGCTGTTCAAGCATTTCAGGCTCTTCTTTTCCACCAATGTTGATGTGAAGTGAGACCCCATCTGCGCCGAGTCTTAAGGCTTCTTCAACAGAACCAGTAAGCATCTTTCTGTTTGGTGACATTGAAAGCGAGGTACTACTTGAATAATGTACCAGCACTCCAATCTTTGGTGGTTTTGGCAGAGTTTTTAGAATTCCTTTATTTACTATCACACAGGTTAGGCCAGCGCGCTGACATCCGTTGATTAGAGCGTGAGGATCCTCAAGTCCCTTAATAGGACCACTTGAAATCCCATGATCCATGGGGATGCAAAGCATTTTGCCTGACCTTAAAATTCGATTTAGTCTAATCTGGTGACCAGATACCATTGGAAGATATCCTTGTGTGTACCCTACTTAAAAATACTGGGCTTCAAACTCTCCTTTCCAATAACTCTCAAAGGATTAAATACCATAAAACAAAAGCAAAAACAAATTGAGTCAGATAACAAAGCAGCTTTATGTTTCTGAAATTGGAGACATACTTGAGAACTCGCTTAACGGTCAACGACCAGAGCTAGAAGATTGCATTAGGCTCCTAGAATCTAGCGATGTCCATCTGATGGGACTTGTAGCAGGTCACCTAACCAGAAAAAAATATGGAAAAAAAGTTTCATTTGTAAACAACATGATACTAAACTATACAAACGTGTGTATCACAGACTGCAAGTTCTGCGCATTTTACAGACCGCCAGAACATGATGAGTCCTATACCGTATCACTAGAAGAAATAGAATCTCGTGTCAAGACAGCGTGGGAGATGTTTAGAATTACCCAAGTATTGATCCAAGGTGGCCATAACCCAAAGCTTGGAATCGAGTACTATGAAGACGCATTCAAATTGATAAGAAAGAAATTTCCCAAAGTCGGCGTTCATGGACTTTCTGCATCCGAAATTGATATGATAGCAAAAGTTGAAAAATCAAGCACAAGAGAAGTACTTGCAAGACTCAAAGAAGCGGGGCTGCAGTCTGTTCCAGGGGCAGGCGCCGAAATTCTGGTAGATTCTGTCAAGGAGGTAATCAGCCCAAAAAAGATCTCAAGTGACCAGTGGCTACAGATAATGGAAGAAGCCCACAGCATGGGACTTCCTGCATCTGCAACAATGATGTATGGACACGTAGAAAGTGCGCATGACATTGCAGAGCACTTTATCAAAATTGCAAGACTCCAAGAAAAGACAGGAGGCTTTATGGCCTTTATTCCATGGAGCTTTGAGCCAAACAACACACTTATGCAAAAAGAAAAGACTGTAATCTATGCCGCAGGAGGTTTCCAGTTGCTCAAAATGATTGCAATTTCAAGAATAATGTATGATGGTTTGATACCACACATACAATCTTCATGGCTTACAAATGGGGTTGGAATGGCACAAATTGCCTTGCAGTATGGCGCAGATGATTTTGGCGGAACGCTGCTTGGAGAAGAGGTTGTCTCATGTACTGGTGCCCGCTCTA
>JBOGRG010000083.1:0-2175 GCA_050749365.1 Nitrosopumilaceae archaeon | reverse complement strand
GGACATACCATCCCTGAAGCGAGAGAACTTATTAAACAACTTGCTCCGGAGTTGATAGAGCGTGATACCGGGCGTAACAAGAAGTAAGAAACGCCCGTAAATCAGGGTTTTTCTCCTCCTAGCACGTCCTGCGCGCGAAATGCTGAGCACACTTGAAATTAGATTTGGAACGGTGGATGCAGGAGGCTTTTGCGGGTTATGATGATTCGCAAAAGTTTAAATTTTCAGCATGAAAATCTGACTGACCTTTCGTAAAATAAAAGTAACTATTCAGCTATGAATTCCAATTTTTTCAAAAATTTTTAAAAAAGTCCGAGGTTTTTGCGTCATTATTGCTTATATTGTGTCATGCAATGTTTGACGCGAGAACAAATTTTTGATATTTATAAATTAGGCCCTGAGGCGGTTGCTGATCTCATTGAAAAACTGTTTGCAGCGTTCAACGTCGAGATTACACAACTCAAGGAACGGGTGCAAACTTTAGAAGATCAGCTCGCACAAGATAGCCATAATAGTCATAAACCGCCTTCAAGCGACGGCCCGAAGCCGCGCATTCGCACCAAGAGTCTCAGGAAATCGTCCGGCAAGAAAGTCGGTGGTCAGATTGGCCACAAAGGCACAACTTTGAAACCGGTTGACAACCCTGATCATAAAGTTGTCCATCGCGCTGAACGGTGCCAGCATTGTGATTATCCTTTAGCCGGTGTTGCGACAATGGCTTATGACAAGCGTCAAGTTTTTGATATTCCACCCAAATTGTTAGAAGTCACTGAGCATCAAGCGGAAATTAAAAAATGTCCACACTGCCATCAACAAAGCTTTGCTACCTTTCCAGAAGAGGTGACGCACTTGGTGCAGTATGGGCCGCGCTTTAAAGCCATTGCCATTTACCTGCTCGATCAGCAACTTCTTCCCTACGAAAGAACGGCGGAATTATTCTCCGATATTTTTTCCCAACCGGTATCGGTGGGAACGTTAGTGAATTTTAATCAAGAGTGTTTTGAGGCGTTGACGTCATACGAACAAGCCGTCAAAGCGAAACTCATCGCCTCAGAAGCGGTTAATTTTGACGAAACCGGCGTAAAAATCAATGGTCAATTACACTGGCTGCATTCGGCTTCAACTCCCGATTTGACCTTTTATGCCTGTCACCGCAAACGCGGTCAAGAAGCCATGAATGACATTAACATTTTGCCTCATTTTGATGGCACCGCGATTCATGACTTTTGGAAAGCCTATCTCCATTACGACTGCCAACATGCTTTCTGTAACGGCCATCATTTGAGAGAATTGACTTTTGTCTATGAGCAACATGATCAACAATGGGCCCAACAAATGATTGAGTTGCTGCTGGAGGCAAAAGCGAAAGTTGCTCAAAATAAAGTCCGCTTAAATCAAGTCACACTCAAACATATTGAACAAAAATATCAAGTCATTCTTCAAAAAGGCTTTCGCACCAATCCTCCGTCCAACACTGATACGCTGTCAAAAAAACGCGGGCGAAAAAAGAAAACGAAAAGTCGTAATCTTCTAGAGCGCTTTCAGGCGTTTCGCAAAGAAATTCTGGCTTTTGCTTATAATTTCACAATCCCTTTCGACAACAATCAAGCGGAGAGAGATCTTCGCATGATGAAGGTGCAGCAGAAAATATCTGGAACCTTCAGAAGTGCTAAGGGCGCTGCCGCCTTCTGTCGAATTCGGGGGTATATCTCAACTTGCAGAAAGCAAGGTTTCAATGTGCTCGCTGCAATTCAAAATGCTTTTGCCAAGAAGGCCATTCTAAGCTCGGCATAGCTGAATAGTTACAAATTTTCAATTATACCATTCATTCCAGGTACCCCTGAAGAAATGGAAACCCCTGCTCCTAAAAACAAAATAAAAGGAGTTCCTCGATTCTCTTTTCGTGAATATATTAGGTTAGCAAGATAAGGTACAGTTATTGGTTCCATAAACGCAAACAACAAAGTCTAGCTCTGATCCACGATGTAAGGTTTGCAGGTAATCAACTTATCTTGAGATCGCGTGCAGATGAAAATTATAAATTTTTTGCAGTTTTACTGGTGTCCCTGAAGTCGTGCCAAAATTGAAGAATAAATGATTTTAAACGCAATATAGAAATTCTAAATTCAAAGTCAAGCAAAATTTGCATTTGTGGGTAATACCTCAGTTACGGGT
>JBOGRG010000082.1:0-13307 GCA_050749365.1 Nitrosopumilaceae archaeon | reverse complement strand
GTCTTGACAGCTGTGGGAGGTGGCTTAACCTTAACAGTTACTTGCACATCGGTTTTGACTCCAACGGCTGCTTTTGCAGCAGCTTGCCTACCTAGATATTCATCAAGTGTTAAACCCGAAGATCTAAGGGTGGTTTTTTGGGCAAAGGCAAAATAGAAGAGAAAGTTATTGGTGTAACAAAATTTCTTTATCCTTATTATGATGTAGACATGGAAGCCAAAATTAGAGTGATAGAAAAAACAGGATGGTTTTCAAAAGAGGAGATTGTTAAAAATGTTAATAGTAGAACAAGCGTGGATGGCAATACTGGAGCGATTGTAGATGTTACCAGCAACGGAATATCGTATGTGTATTCATATCTTACTAATTTGACAGCAGAGGAGATCTATCTTCTTTATTATGTTTCAGGGGTTAAGGCATTTGAAAAAAGAAACCTATCGGCTATCGGATGGAGTGATGGCAAAATAAACAAAACTGTGAATAGCCTGACAGGCAAAGGATTGCTAGTACAAACTAGTACGCGCCCAGCAATCTACAAACCTGTAAATCAATATCCTTACAATCCTTCTGTATTTACCAGCTTAATAGAAAAATTCAAAGTCACAGATACGATAAGCAATGATAAAAAAATGGAGAATAATTTTCCTGCAGGCAGTATTGCCACTTTCTTTAATGCTTACTGGTCTGGGTGTGACATAAAGTCAATTGACCTGGTTTACTACCCATACTATGCCATAATATATGAGCGCAAGGATGAAACAAAGAGAACAGAAATTATAGACGGCATTACAGGCCAACGCCAAGAATATTTAGAAAGAATTATGACCGCTTCTGCGGTACAATAGTTCTATTTTACCATATTGAATGATGGAATATCCCTTGAATCTTATTTCAAATTAAACCACAATAGTATTCTGGGTCTTTACCAGACTCACCAAAATTAAGGCGAATATGATTAATGTTAACTAAATTTGTGCAATCTCACACTAGAGACTCGTCACTTACACTAAGAGGCTTTCTTCCCATAAAACCTTCGTCTTTTCCGTGCCAGAATTTTATCTCTGTCTCTCCTTCCTTCCAGCAAAGCCAGACTTCCTCCTTAAACCTGATTGATGGAAAGTCAAGCAAGCCTTCCTCTACGCTTTTTATCATAACTCCCATGTTTTCCAAGTCCTCGATTGCCTTGTAAAAACTGGACATGGCAGAATTGAATTCCTGCTTTTTTACTACGTATTCCTTAAAGTTTGTAGTATATTTTGGATTTGTCTCCATCTCACCCTGAATCTTGATGATTTGATTTTTCAAATTAACTATGTTTTTGAATTTGTTAATTACAGCTGGAAGTATTTTATTTGCATCCTGTATAGTAAAATGAGAAAACATTGTTAAATTAACCAGTCAGCCCAGTTAAAAGTATATTGGACTATTTGAAAACAAATCAACAAGACGAGAATATTTCTGCAAGCATCCTTGATGCCAGATGCGATGTCCTGTCTTTGATATCATATTGTGGACAGACTTCCATTATGTCCATTCCTACAATTCCATTGCTTGCAATTGATTTTAAAAGATAGATTGCTTCAATATTGCGTAAACCAGCAGGTACAGGAACAGATACTCCGGGAGCATATGCTGGATCTATTGCATCCATGTCAAAAGACACATAAACATTTTTTCCAATTTTATTTTTTATCAATTTTTCAATCTCAGCTACACCATTTTTTAATATGTCAAAGGGAGTGATTATGGTTAGATCATATTTTTTTATATTATCAATTTCTTCTTGCTCAGGAGTTCTAGCTCCTATCTGCAAGCTGGACTTTAAATCGATAAACGGCAGCACATCATAAAAGACAGAGCCATAGTAATTTCTGACAGAGCTGATAAAATCAGGATGGGCATCAAAATAAACAAGCGATAACGAACCGTGTTTTTTTGAAATCGACTTTATTATTTCTACAGATATCGAGTGATCTCCGCCTATTGAGAACGGTATTTTTGACTTTGAAACTATCTTGTCTATTACTTCACTGACTTGAGTCCTCTTGATATTCCCATAGTCGTAAATCTTCTTTTTTAGCCCTGAAAAGGGAAGGCCTAACGAAATGCCCGTTTCTCTAGTATATACATCCCTGATTGAAGAGATTTCGCGTATCTTTTCTGGTGCTTCAGAGGCACCCCTTCGTAGCGCGTGTGATTTTGACTCGTCTGGGATTCCCACTACCACAATCTCTGCCTCGTCAAAACTATCGGTATTTGCCCAGCAAAGCTTCAACTTACATCACCTACAAGGATTCGCTGATTTTTACCCTTGCTAGATATCACTAGCGCTCCATCGTAATCCACCCTGAGGGCTTTGCCAGCTATCTTTCCTGTTGAAGACGAGACAGTAACCATTCTGCCAATGGTCGAAGCTCGTCTGGTCCATTCTCTTATAAGATATCTCGAATTTTTACCTAACATGATCTTGTACAGCCTTTCAAGCTCGTAAAGAAAGGCTTGTACCAATTTTACAGCATTCTGTCTGTTATTTTTTCCTACAAGTGTTGCCACACCGTAGTAATTTTCAGTATTTCTGATGACTCTTTCAACTTGGTGCGGATTGATCTTAAAATTTATTCCAACCCCAAGAACCAGATAATCTATTTTTCCTGATTCCATCGAAGTATCGACTAGTATTCCTGCAGCCTTCTTGCTATTAACAGTAAGATCGTTTGGCCACTTTAGCTGCGGTCTTATTTTTAGAATCTTTTCAATTGCTATTGCTAGTGCAAGTGAGGTAACTAGCGGAAACAGTGTGGCACTAGAAACTTCAAACTCTGGATGCAAAACTAGCGACATCCATATGCCGCCAGCTGGCGAGATCCATTTTCTCTTGAGCCTGCCTCTTCCATGAGTCTGCTTTTCCGAAATTACCAGCGCTCCATTCTCAGCTGGTTTTGATCCAAGCTCGATGGCAAAGTTTTGTGTAGAGTCAATTGTATCAAAATAATAGATTCTTTTTCCGATTATTTCTGTCTGTAAACCATCAGATATCTCCCAGGGAAGAAGTAGCTCTGTTTTTTTGACCAGCTTGTAGCCAATCTTTGGTATTGAATCTATTTTGTATCCTAGCGACTGAAGCTTTTTGATGTGCTTCCAGACCGCAGCACGGCTAAGTCTTAGTGTATCACTGATGTCCTGACCTGATAAATATTCAGACTTGTGGGATTTGAGCAGTGTTAATATTTTTACAAGCGAGATGTTATCGTATGACGTGTACATATGGCGCATTTGTTTGTGCCAGTAATTATTGTTGTCACAAATCAAATCCATAAACGACTAATTGCATTATACAGAGAAAATTCGCCAACTCTTTTATACCACTATGCCAGTAGCAGCCCTATGACTTCAAAACTAATTCCGGCAATACTTCTAGCAACAATTCTTGTGCTGTCAGTTACTGCGATTTCAGTACAAACAGCTGATGCACTAAGAAAAGGAAGTGGTTCGCCTAATGAGGTATCAAGGTCAAAGAAAGTATGCGGTGACCGTCTGTGTTCTGAGCCAGCAGCTCCGCCACCAATGAAAGAGGAAAAAATGATGGAGAAAGAGAAGATGATGAAACATGCACTTGTAATGAAATCAAAATCAGGGACTCTAACATCAGTACAGGACCCAGGACAGGGCCATGACACTCATCAGCTTGCAATCATTTTGCCGCCATCAGACAAGGTGTATAAAGGATTCTTGACTTACTCTGCATCTGAAAACATCCAGCTTGTGGCATTACATGGTCCACTTGCAGAAGGTGAGGACATGGGACAGATGATATGGACTCCAGATGGTACAACCAAGTTTGCATTGACGTTTGTAGATCCAGAAAACTCTATGGGCACATGGAAATTCTCTGGTAACGCCCTAGCAGTACACACACTAAAGACAGAGCCATTCACCGTAAGCTATTCTGTAGGTTACATGGAATTGGAAAAATCTGACACCGTAAAGTCAGGAACTCTAACATCAGTACAAGACCCAGGTCAAGGTCATGCAACCCATCAACTGGCTATCATATTGCCACCAAGTGATAAAACCTATACAGGCATCTTGACTTACTCTGCATCTGAAAACATCCAGCTTGTGGCATTACATGGTCCACTTGCAGAGGGTGAAGACAAAGGACAGCCAATATGGACTCCAGATGGAAAGACCAAGTTTGCTTTGACATTTGTAGATCCTGCAAACTCTATGGGTACATGGGCATTCTCTGGTAACGCTTTGGCAGTACACACAATGAAGACGGCACCATTCCAAGTAAGCTATTCTGTTGCTGCAGGACAATAGGTCCTACAACTCAATCTCCATTTTTTTTAAATTATTGCAAATCTTTTCGAAGATTTAGAATCCAATATCTATGTCAAAGCCGCCACCGTCACCCATGTCTGAGCCTGAATCTCCTGCATCTGTTGCCGTATCTGCCTCTGCAGGCATCTGGCCTTCTGGGATGTAGCTTGACATAGCCATGCCCATGAAGCTTAGCATGGTTGAAAACATGATTATGTCCATTATTCCTAAAAACATCATCGTAGGAAGAAAAGATTTGTTGTCATCCATGTATTGCTGGAGTTTTTGTTTATCTCCACTTTTCCATATGGTAACCATCTGATTCCAGTTTTGCTGCAGCTCGAATTTTCGCTCCTTAAGCTCTCTGCGACCCTTTTCGGTGAGAACAATCTCTGTTTTTTTGCCAAAAAGCCCCTTCCTTTCTGTCACTGTAATAAGACCAATTTTTTCAAGCCTTTCTAGTATGTCATTTAATTCTTGACCAAAAATTTTTGTCGTCTTTTCTATTTTGTCAAATTTTTTAGCGCCACGACTAATTGCACTTAAAACTATGACATCTTTTGGCTCTGGTTCCATGGTAACTATTTCTGAAAATCTACCTATAAATCGATCCCCACAAGATATTAACCCAATTAGGATGTAGATAAAACATGGAAAAAGATTCACATACTGATGATGAAATAAGAAAATTTTATTCATTAAAAAATATCGCCGTTGTAGGAATGTCAAAGAATCCAGAAAAAGCTGCACATTACGTTCCAAAGTATTTGGCAGAAAAAGGATACAGTATCATTCCAGTTAATCCAACAACTGATAAGATATTGGATAAAAAATGCTATCATGAGATTGCAGAAGTGCCAGACTCCATAGACATTGTAGATGTATTTAGGCCGTCTGAGGAGGTACTGCCTGTAGTCAACGATGCAATAAAAAAACGCCCCAAAGTAATATGGTTACAAGAAGGCATACATAATCCAGAAGCAGAAGAACTTGCTAGAAAAGCAGGCATCCAAGTTGTATTTAACCGATGCATGTTGGCAGAACACCAGAGACTATTTTAGAGCATGACTCAAACAGAATTTTCAGAATTTCATGAATCACTAGTCAAGCTTGCAAAGTCATTTGAAGAAAAAAATCTGCTAATAAAAATTCAATCTGATCTAGATGCAAATGTAATCAGGATATATGGAGAAAAAACGGATTCATTAGCACGAGCAAAGGCAGGTTTAGAAGAAGTTTCTGAGCTTGCATACACCACCGCAGAGCATCATCCGTATTGGAGTCTCATATACAACTCATCACAAATTTCTAAACTAGCACTTGAAAAATGGGAGGGAGAACTAACAAAGGAAGAACTTGATGAGATATCATGGCATGCTGATGAACTAAAAAACACTAGTACAAAACTTAAAGAAAAAACATAGTTCATTCATCAAGTAATTTTTTTATCGAATCCTCAAGAAGTCCGTTTTGTCCAAATGTAACTTGGCGTAATATGCCTTTTTTGTCTATCAAAATCGAAGATGGTGTTCCTCTTAACGCATACTCTTCAAAAGTCTCAGCAGAATATTCTTTTGTTTGAAGGTATTGTTTAACCCTCTCAACAATCTCTGCCTTTTGATATTCGTTATAAGTATTGAAATCTGGAACATTTGCTTCTATTACTTGCATCATCTTTGCTTGACTTTGATCTGCGGCTTCTTTTTTTAACGAGTCCATCGCTACTGGAAATGGAATCTTGTATGGCAATTTGTTTTCACGAAGCTGTCCATATTGCTCAAGTGCCATGCGAGTCGCACCAATCACCTCGCCTGTAGAAACCAGTAGTTCTAGATTTTCTAGCGTATTTTTGTCATAATCCTCAAACGCGGTAGCTACGCCAAGAACTGTCACTCCATCGTTATGATATTTTTTGTAAATTTCTGTCGCTTCAGGAATTCCATACAAGAAACATCCAGGGCAATTTACCTGGAAAACTTCGACAAGCACAACGTTGTCTTTTTGTTCATCTATATTGGTTGATAATCCTTGAATCCACTTGGATACTTTGAGATTAGGAGCTTTGGAGCCTATTTTTGCAGTCACAATTTAAAATCTAGTTTATGAATCAGTTAAAAAGGTATGCACCAACAAAATCATTTCAACACTTCATCTTAAAATCTGTCAATAAAATTCAATTCTTCGGCACAGATAAATAATCAATTTCTAAAATTAAATCATGCCAATAAAAATTGGCCTTATCGGTAAGACAAACACTGGTAAGACTACCTTCTTTAATGCCGCTACACTTTCCAATGCTGAAATCTCAACTTATCCATTTACAACAAAAAAACCAGAAAGAGCAACTGGTAACGCAATCACGCCATGTGTTCACACAGAATTCAATGTTCAAGATCAGCCACAAAACTCAAAATGTAGTGATGGGTGGAGATTCATTCCAGTTGAGCTAATTGATCTACCAGGTTTGATAAAAGGCGCGTGGGCTGGCAAAGGACTTGGCAACCAGTTTCTTTCTGTCGCAACTCAGGCTGATGCCTTGTTGCATGTAGTAGATGTTTCAGGAAGCGTAGACGCATCTGGCAAAATTACAGAGGCTGGAAATGGTGATCCTGTTTCAGATGTTGCAGATATTGAAGAAGAATTGGTAATGTGGTATCTTAAGCTCTTAGAGGGAAACAGGGATAAAATTTCAAAACTCATTCGTTCAGAAGCAGAGCCAGTGACTGCCTTGACAGATGTATTTAGAGGTATAGGAGTAAAGGAAGGTCACGTCAAGGAAGCACTAAAGACAACAAATCTGGAAGAAAAAGATTTTGATAACTTTGATACCAATGACAGCAAGAAATTTGCTGCTTACCTGCGACAGATCTCAAAGCCTACTCTGATTGTTGCAAACAAGATAGACATTCCTGACGCAGACAAGAATTTTGACAGGCTGCGTGAAAAATACGTAGACACAATAATAGTTCCTGCTAGTGCAGACAGCGAGCTTTCGCTACGACGAGCAGAACAGAAGGGCTTGATAAAATATGTCCCAGGATCGGAACAGTTTGAGATACTACACCAAAATGAGCTAAACAAAAAACAGAACGAAGCTCTGAATTTTATCAAAAAAGACATACTTGGGGAATACATGAGAACTGGAGTACAGTTTGCAATTAACGTTACTGTCTTTAAACTATTGAAAATGAACTCCATATACCCAGTAGCTGATCCTACAAAACTTTCTGATAAGAAGGGAAGAGTTCTGCCAGATCTAATACTGATGAAAGATGGCTCCACAGTAGAAGATTTGGCAAGAGAGATCCATTCTGATTTAACAAAAGGCCTGCTTTATGCAAAAGATCTGAGATATGGTGTTAGACTACCTACAAGCTATCAACTACGTGACAGGGATGTCATTTCCTTAGTTAGTACCATGACGAAAAAATCCTAGCCTTCTGCATCAATTTTTTCTTGCTTTAACCAGAGAGTTTTAGTTTTGTGATCAATTAGCATCATTCCCATATCAGATATTTGCCTTCTAATTTTGTCTGCTTCCTGATACTGCTTTTGTTCTCTAAGCATATTGCGTTTTTTAATAAGATCGTCAACTATTCTTTTTTCTTCATCTGTTATCTTTGGAATTTTCAAACCCAGAATTTCAAGCATTTTCTCAAATTCAGGAAGAACTATCATTGAAATTGATTTGGTTATGGTCTCAGAAGCAGCAAGCCTGTTTATCTCCTTGACAAGCTTGAAGAAGGTGCCAAGTGCCAGTGGAGTATTAAAGTCCTCTTTCAGTGAATCAACAAACTGTTTTCTGCTCTCTTGAAGTACTTTTTGTACTGTTTCTATTGGACCATCGCCCTCTGCCAAGACTAGCTCAAAGTAACAATTTTCAATTTGACGCCATTTGACTATGGTTTCTTTTAGAAGTTCTTCTGAGTAATCAATTGGTTTTGAATAGTGTCCTGAGAGACAAAACAATCGTATTACGTTTGAACCCCATTTTCTTAGTACATGATCTACTGATTTTATGTTACCAAGTGATTTTGACATCTTTTCTCCGTTTATTGTCATCATGCCAGCATGCATCCAGATCTTTGCAAATGGTTTTCCTGTGTGAGACTCGGACTGGGCAATCTCATTTTCATGATGAGGAAAGATTAGATCTCTTCCACCACCATGGATCTCAAAGTTTTCACCAAGATATTTGAGACTCATTGCAGAGCATTCAATATGCCATCCCGGTCTT
Organism: Nitrosopumilaceae archaeon; assembly: GCA_050749365.1. Lineage (GTDB taxonomy): Archaea > Thermoproteota > Nitrososphaeria > Nitrososphaerales > Nitrosopumilaceae > JBBDNF01. The sequence goes on along the minus strand of JBOGRG010000082.1, from coordinate 4,747 downwards.
CCATCTCCCCACGGGCTTGGCCATTTGGGGTCATCAGTTGAAAATTTCCATAACGCAAAGTCAAGTGGATCATTTTTGGTTTCATCGACTTCTATTCTTGCACCAGCTATCAGTTCATCAATTTTTTTCTTTGAGAGCTTACCATATTCTTTGAATTTTGATACAGCAAAGTACACGCCATTTTTGGAAACGTAAGCATGATTTTTGTCGATGAGGCTTTTAATTAACTCAATCATGTCTTGTATGTGTTCTGTTGCCTTTGGATAATTATCAGCACGTTTGATGTTTAATCTATCAAAGTCATCAAAGTACTGCGTTATGTATTTTGAGCTAAGTTCATGCGAAGTGACATTCTCTTCTTTTGCACGATTTATTATCTTGTCATCGACATCTGTAAAGTTCTGAATAAACTGAACTTTTGTTCCTTGAGATTCCAATAACCTTCTAAATGTATCAAAGGCAATTATGGTTCTGGCATGACCTATGTGGCTCTCATCGTATACGGTTACACCACAAACATAAATCCTGACTGGTCTTGAGAGATCTAACTCTTTTTCTGTTTCTGTAAGAGTATCAAATATTTTCAAAATCTGCACCTGCTTTTTATATTGAGCAAGCTTTTGCAGTTATTCTCTTGTGTTCGCTTTTTTTGTACAGTTGGTGGATTTTATCGACTTTGGAAGCCTCAATGCCAGTAAAACTTGCAGTCTCTTGCAGTGACAAGTTTTTGTCTACAATACAGTGAAGAATCGCATCAATTTCTTCATAGCTTAACCCAAGCTCTGACTCTGCAACATGTTCAGGCCACAGATTTGGGCTGCTTTTTTTTGATATGATAGAGTCAGGAACCCCAAGGAATTTTGCAAACTCTCGAATTTGTGTTTTGTATAAAGAAACAATTGGTAATAGATCAGCGCTCCCATCTCCAAACTTTGTGAAATACCCAATTAGAAACTCGCTTTTGTCACTTGAGCCAAGTACAAGATACTTTTTCACATTTGCATAATAGTACAAAACATTGGCTCTGATTCTTGCTCTGAGATTTCCAAGTGCAAGTGGATTTGGTTCTAGATATTTTGTGTATTCGTGGTGTACAGGATTAATGTCTATCAACTTGTATTCTATTCCAAGCTTGTCTACAAGCTTGAGCGCATCTTCAGTATCGGTTCTAGGTGTAATCTTGGAATCTGGCATTATTAGCGCAAGTGATTTTTCTTTAAGGGATTTTGCACACAAAATTGCAATAACTGCAGAGTCTATTCCTCCACTAAGACCGAAAATGACTCCAGACGCCTCTCTTTGAGAGACTTCTTGTACAAGAAACGTCTCGATCTTGGTCCGTATTGCATTATAGTCTTTTTTTGTAATCTCTTCAAGAACAGCTAAATTCAACAGTTTCTTAAACCGAATTATTAGAATTAAACCTATCAGACATCAATATAGAGGCCGTCGCTTTTTGCCTCGACCTTGTAGGTTTTTAGCTTGACTTCTTTAATATAGTCAAGTAATTCGCCTGTCTTGATATTGTAATGCCAAAAATGTAAAGGGCATTCTACTACATTCCCTTCCAGCTTGCCACCTGCAAGTGAGCCATCTTGATGTACACATATTGAATCAAGACCATGAAGTCCATTTTGGTTAAAGACTGCAATGTGTTTTCCATCTACCACAAATTCCTTGCCCTTTCCCTCAGGAATGGCATTTTTTTCAGCGACCTTTTTCCACACCATTATTTCTCAAACCAATTTTTGTTCAATATTTAGATTGTCATTTGATAGTATTTTATACCCCTTCAATTTGAAACCCCGTATATGAGTAAGATAAAAGATCCACGTCTTGCAGAAAAAGGAAGGCTCTCTCATGAATGGGCCAAAAGTCACATGAAGATTCTTACAAATACCATTGATCGTCTTAAGAGATCACAACCATTAAGAGGCATCAGACTTGGAGTGTGTTTGCACATTACAAAAGAGACCTCGGTTTTGCTAATAGGTGCAAAAACACTTGGAGCTGACGTAAGTGCATGTGGTGCAAATCCACTTTCTACCCAAGATGATATTGCAGCTTTTCTTGCCGCAAGTGGCATTAACATATACGCATGGGCAGGTCAAACGCCCAAAGAATATGACTGGTGCATTGAAAAAATGCTTAGCCACAAACCACAAATTCTAACTGATGATGGTTCTGATTGCCACAGCAAGGTGCATGGAAATTCAAAATTTTCGTCTCTAAAAATTATGGGAGGAACGGAGGAAACTACAACTGGAGTAATAAGATTGAAAGCTTTGGAAAATCAGAAAAAACTCAGATACCCAGTTATTTCTGTAAATGATGCTTACACAAAACACATGTTTGATAACAGATATGGAACCGGCCAGAGTACGATAGATGGTTACTTTAGAGCCATGAACCTGCTCTTTGCTGGCAAGCGTGTGGTAATTGCTGGATATGGATGGGTAGGAAGAGGAGTTGCCTCACGCGCACATGGATTAGGCGCAAAGGTGTATGTGACAGAAGTTGATCCTGTGCGAGCTCTAGAAGCTCACATGGATGGTTATGAAGTACTAATGATGGATGAGGCCGCAAAAATTGGAGACATGTTCATTACCGCAACTGGTCAGACAGGTGTAATAAGAAAAGAACACATGCTAAAAATGAAGGAGGGTGCGATAATGGGAAATGTAGGTCACTTTGATGTTGAAGTGGATGCCAACTTTTTACTAAACGAATCAAGATCTGTAAGAGAAGTAAGACCACACCTTGATGAATGTGTACTCAAAAATGGAAAGCGAGTTTATTTGATTGGAAAGGGAAGAATTGCAAATCTAGTTGCGGCAGAAGGACATCCACCAGAAGTAATGGCGCAGTCTTTTTCAAACCAACTTCTTTCTATGATACACATTGCAAAAAATCATAAAAAGATAGGAAAAAAAGTCATTACAGTTCCAATTGAGATAGACAAGCAAATAGCTGTCGATGCACTAAAAGCAACTGATGTTCAAATTGACAGACCTACAAAGGCCCAGCTAAAATATGCAAAAAGCTGGGGATAGCTTAAATCCGTCTCACACTTTACACAACTAATGAACGACAAGGCAATCATTACTAGCGCGTTACCATATGCAAATGGAGAGATTCATCTTGGTCATGTGGCATCTACATATTTGCCAGCAGATATCACTACACGATTTCTAAAACAAAAAGGAGTAGAGGCATATTACATCTGTGCATCAGATGATTATGGTACTCCAATACTAATTCAAGCTGAAAAGGAGAAGAAAAATCCACAAGACTATGTCAAGTACTGGAACAAGCGTGATCTTGAGGATTTTACTGCTTTTGGCATAAACTTTGATTTTTTTTATAAAACAAGCTCGCCTGAAAACATAGCCTTTGTTCAATATGTGTTTAAAAAACTACTTGAAAATGGCCACATCTATGAGAAAGAGATAATTCAATTTTATTGCAAATTTGACAAAAAATTTCTGCCTGATAGATACGTTATTGGAACATGTCCTTATTGCAAGGCAGAAGAGCAGTACTCTGATCTTTGCGAAAAATGTGGCAGGGTTCCAGAAGAGATAGAAAGTCCACGATGTTCCATATGCAAAAATCCTCCAGTCAAAGAGGAGACAAAGCACTATTTTTTCAGACTGACAAATTTTGTAAATGATTTGAATGCATGGCTTGAGGAAAAGTCTCATCTACAAAAAGACGTAAAAAAATATGTTCAGAACTGGATTAAAGAGGGATTGATCGAGTGGGACATTACTAGAGACATAACATGGGGCGTTCCAATCCCCATGCCAGATGCACAGGGCAAAGTCTTCTATGGTTGGTTTGACAACCATCTTGCATACATCTCATCTGCACTCAAATTCTTAAACGACAAGGGCATAGACGGCAAAGCATTTTGGAATTCTGCAGATATTTACCATTTTATTGGTAAAGACATTGCATACCATCACTATCTGTTTTTGCCTGCGATGAGAATTGGCATAGGGAAAGAGTACAAGCTACCAGATTATATCCCAACCAGAGGACACCTCATGTTACAGGCAAAAAAAATCTCAAAGAGCAGAAACTGGTACATAGGACTCAAAGAATTTCTAACTCTTTATCCTGCTGATTACTTGAGATTTTATCTTACATTAATTACTCCTTACAGCCAAGATGATCTTAATTTTGATTGGGATGAGTTTGCTGCAAGGATAAACTCCGAGCTTATTGGAAATATTGGCAACTTTGTAAATCGTGCATTGGGATTTACACAAAAAAGTCTTGGAGGTGTGATTCCCTCCACAGACGAATTTGATTCATCTGATAAAGATGCAGAGGCAAAGATCAAAAACCTGTCTGCTAACGTAGGTGAATTGATGGAACAAAATCAACTTGATAAGGCGCTTAAAAAGATCTTGGAATTTTCTGCACACTTTAACCAGTATTTTCAGCACAAAGAACCTTGGAAAAAAGGAGCAAGCACAAACAACTGCATCCATCTTTCAGTCAACGCAGTTCACAGCCTCGCAATAGCTTTGTTCCCATTTATGCCAGAGTCAGCAGATAAGATATGGCAGCAGCTGAATTTAGAAGGAAAGGTCTATGATCAACAATGGAATCTTATCTCAGAGTTGGGTGTAAAACCAAATCACAGACTCGGAGAAGTATCGCCATTATTTAAAAAAGTTGAAGAGTCAGACATCAAAAACCATAAAGCAAAATTAGGTACTTGATTTGATATTACTAT